>CAOMFZ010000074.1 GCA_948482415.1 uncultured Mailhella sp. | reverse complement strand
CCTTAATGTCCTGTGTCCGTGCATTTTCCAAATCCGCTTTCTGCTTCATGGCAAACCGCATATAATGCCCGAACTCGTGAAATCCCGTGCTGATATCCGTTGCCGTAAAGAAACGGATAATAGACTTCGCCCCCTCGACAGGTGTAATGGAACCTTGGATAACAGGCTGTTCTTGGTAGTAAGCAGGGTATTCACCTTTTAACTTGACTAAATCGTTTTCATTGTATATTTTATTTTTATGAGCATTGGTTAGTCCCGTAATGGGGAAGTAGACCCCGGCGCCGGTTTGCCATGCTTTCATTTTTTGCCCGTTTATATAACGGGCATTTTTTTTAGTTTGAATTTGATTTTCAAACCATTTATCAGAGGGAACACCATTATTTTCTTTTGTATATGCACTTGTTGCTATGTTTATTTCAACACGATTATTTCCTATAACGTTCAATGTTACTGGTACTATTGTTGTTGCTCCGTTGCTGTCTTTTATATCAAGCATAAAAACAATATCGCCATTCTTTCTATTCTTAGGATTATCAGAATCAAAAATGGCAATAGGGTCAGCCAGAGCTTGAGGAATTTGTTTCCGCATATCTGGTGTCATATTCGGATGTGTGCCGTCAAAGAAATGAGGAGAAGCATATATTCCATTTTCACTGGCTATTTTTCCAGTAAGAGTATCCTTACCTATCAAACTCATAATTAATGGAGTTTGTTTGAGCATAAGGACTTCAGAAGAAGGAATTTTTTTTGACGCAGCAATATCATCAACTTTATTTTCCCACTCTTTTATTTCTTCCTGTAGCTTTGCTTCCGCTTCCTGCTGCTGATACAAGGCATTTTCTTTTTCCACTGCGTCTTTATTGAAATTGGCAAGCCCCGCTTCTTCTTTTGCCCGTGCAATCAAGGTATCAATATCCTGTGTGCTTGCCACATTCCCTAAAAATAAAGGTCGTCTTTGTTTGTACGCTTCCTGCAAGGGGATATTGTAGTTTTCCGCATAGGTCTTTATTTCCGCCATAAATAGAGATGCAAGTGTTTTGCTTTGCGTTGGGGAATAGGGATTGTCTGTCAGCCGTGTATTTTCCTCAATGTCATTTACAATCTGCTGCGTAAAATACTTTTCTTCATTGTATGCCTTTTCCTGCACGTCCATATATGCCTGTACGTTCTGCACTTCGGCATATTCTTCCGGTGACATTTCAAGCTCTTCTTTGAGCGTATACTCGTTGTATTCGTCAAAATCGGCATTGGCGTTTTGTGTTGATTCAACATGGCTGTTTACAAGATTTTCCGCATTGTCCTGCATTTTCTTTTGTTGATAAAGAGAAGTAAGTAAACTGTCCATGCCGTCAGTTTCAAACTTGCTGGACGTGCTGATAGCGTTGTCCTGCAATAAACGCATGCCGATGTCTGTCTGCAAAATTTTATGCAGTCTTTCCCCCTGTATTTCAAGCGTGCTGCCGCTTGCAAGCGATGTTTCAAATTCTTCACGGCTTATGCCCGCTTCTTCCAGAAAAATATCCAAAGGTTGTTTGTCGAAGTCCGTTACGCCCTCTGCTCTTTCCTGCTTCAAACTGTCAATCATTTTGGCAGAAACATACACGTCGGGAATTTCAACCCCGTTGTTTTTGAGCTGACTTACAAAACGCTGGAATATTTCCGGCTGTTCCCTTGCAAAGTTTCTTGCTTCTGTAATGCTGGCAAGCTGTCCTGCTTTTTTATGATATTCACCCTTAAGAGCGGGCGCGCCCATAATTCCGCCTGCAAAAGCCCCTACAGCCCCTTGATAGAGCGCATCGCCTTGAAATGTCCATGAAAAATATTCCTGCAATAAATTTTTGACTGCTTCCGCCTCTGCGTTATCAAAGTTACCCCGTGCAAAGTGCCTTGCTAAATGTTCCGGATACGCTTGTAAATATTCTGTACCGCCCTCTTTTACTGCGCCCATAGCCCAGTTTTTGACAGTATGAGCAAGAGGTGATTTCGGATTTAAAAAATTTTTCGCTACACCTTTTACCCCAATGGTTTCTAATATGGAAGATGCTACGGCATTGATAAGGGCAGCCTCTCTGATATTTTCCTGCTTGGCTAAAGGGTCTTGTCTGTATTCTTCAAGGCTCTGCCCGTATACCATGGCAAAACTGCCAATAAAAGGAATGAGAGTACTTCCGCCGGTAGCAAGAGAACCAGCCACAAGCGGAACCATTTGTGTAATCCCGGAAGAAACATCAAAAATAAACTCGTTGAATGTTCCGCTGTCTTTGGCTTTTTCAGCCCACTGCGGAGCATTTTCAAAAAGGTGTTCGGCGTGATTATTCATAATATCCACATAACTTCTATAGTTAAGAAAAGCATTATGCTGCTGCCCCTCATTATCCGGATATTGCCGCTTTGCAATTTCTTTCAGGAAATCATCCGTTACAGTTTTCAAATCAACATTTTTTAATTCTTCCGGCAAAAGTCTTTCAATAGATAATTGAGAGTAATCAATGGCGGCGCTTTCAAGCCATAGCTTTGCATTGTCCAAGCCCGTGCCTGAACCATAAAGCACACTTTCAAACGTATTGAAAACATCTTTCTTTTCATAGGGCATAACTTTGGACGCGCTGATGTCTTTTATATCCTTTGGAGCGTCAGAAGCGTTCAACTCCCGCATGCTCTTTTCATACTGTGCCATTTGTTTAAAATATTCCTGCACAACTAAAGAATTTGTACTGTCAGCCATGGCAAAAAGCTGAGCGGAACTTGGTGCATATCGCTTTACTTTCTGCTCCGTTTCATGCGTTATTTTGGGCTGTTCTTCTGTCTTTGACATAAAGGCATAATCGCCCAAAGTAGGCAAATTATATTTCAACGCTCCGTTGTAATTATTTATGCTTTGCTGCCGCATAGCTGGGTCAAAAGCATTATACGCATTTATCTTGTCCGCAAAATCATTTTCTTCCGTTGTGGTCATTTCAACATTATTTGAATTACGTACCACATTATAATAATTTTCAGCGTCTAAATAATTTGTATTACTCATATCTTATCCTTTTTTGTTGAGGTAAAATTCTTCTTGATCTAAATGTAAAGCCTGCGCATACTTTGTAGCTTGTTCTATTGTTTTAAATTTTCCAAAATGTTTGCCTGTCTTTCTGTAATGCTCTATCGCTTCTTCATCAGACATTATATATCCGTCATCTCTAACGGTAGGAACAAGTACTTCCAATCCGCCAAATTCAAAGCTCATCGTTTTTACTGTTGCCGTTTCACCACTGGGAAGCTTAACCATTGGTCTGTTTGTTGGGTCAATGTTACCTTTTTCAACTGGTTTAAAATCAAGACTATCCGTATGTTTTGTTGAATAACCTGTCTTTTTTATGTTGTAAGCTATATTACCCCGTACACGTTCTTGTTCTGTTTTTCTATTTTGTGTAACAGGATTATCTGTTACAATATCTTCAACATCCAGCAAAGAAATTTCTGTTTCATTATTTTCACTTGTGCTTGGTCTGCCTTGTTTTATTGCTTCAATTTCCAATTTCATATCTTTAGCTTGTGTTACCCGTAAAAGATTTTGTTTAGTTACGGGAATATCATTAGAGAAAAGTAAATTTTCCGCATTTTCACGCAAATTGTCAGCAACCATACTTCTGCCTGTTGTTTCTGTATATTCATTTGCAATAGTCATAAATTGATTTGCAAAACCGCCGTCAATATTACGTTCTTGTTCTATTTGGTGAACAATATCGTAACATTCAGTTCTGTTTGGAAGTCTGCCATTAGCCTGCACAAATTCATTTTTATAAAAGTTAAATAAAGCAGTTATTGTTTCTTGTTTCTTTTCGTAAAGCCTTTCTTGTTCCTCCGTTGGCTTTTTAGGCTTAGGATTTATAATAGCTAAAGCGTCATTCATATCAGTTACATATTTTTTTTGGATTGGGTCGTATTTGTTCTCATAAAATTTTTGCAGTTCTTGTCTGTCTTTATACGTCATTGGGATATTTTTCGTTTTTTCTATAAAATCGTTATAATCTATATAAACACCATTTGTAATATTTTGCTGTGCTTCGTTATAAGCTTTCCAGTCAGTTGTTTTCACATCCTTTTTCAATATTATTTCTGTAAGGTTATTTGCAATATCATTTGTAATAAGCCCTTTATCTGCAGCGTCTTGAATAACAGCAATATTTTCTTCCGTTGTATTTGAAGAATTTAAAAGATTATTTCCAAAAACTGTAACCCTATTTTCTTTCTTTTCTTCTTCATCATTGATAATACTTTTTAATCTGCTGTATACTTTTTCCTGGATTTCATAGCTTCCGCTTTGCTTGCTGATTTTTTCAGCTTCGAGCAATAATTCTTCCTTTGACATTGTATTGATATTCTTTTGCACAAACGCCAAACCATTCCCCACCAGCCCGTTAACTTGGTTGTTGAATTGCTGGACTTGAGCCTTCGCATTCAGCCGTTCCTGTTCATTGGAAATTTTCTTTTTCAGGCTTGCATACTGGTCCGCTCCCAAATAATCTTTGCCATAATCCAATAAACTTCTTGCCCTGCCTAAGTTTTCATTGTCAATAAAAAGAGAAACACCTTTGCTGAAGTTATTGCTTATCCAATCCCTGTACATTTGTTTGGCAACTTCTTCGCCTAAACCTTTTCTGCGCACATACTCTTGAATAAGTCCAAATCCGTCCGACTTTGCCTGCATCATAAGTTCTGGATTATTGATATTGTGTAAAAATTCGTTTGCTTTTGTATCTAAAGAGCTTTGAAACGTACCGTCTAAAAATACTTCTTTTTGTCCTGCCTGATAATTGTCCACCCAGCGTTTTTGACTTGCATAGGAATTATCCGCACTCATATTGAAATAGGCTAAAGCTCTTTCATTGTCGCCAAGAGTTTGCTGTGCAAGCTGTAATTGTTCTTTTCTCCACGTTTCAAAATCTTCGCTTACATTGAGGGCATTTTCCCCTTTCAATTTTTCAAATTCTGTTTGCTTTGCCATAAATGCATTGGAAAGTTCGTTTGCCTGCTTTTCAGCTTTAGCCTTTGCAACATAATCCTCTGTTTTGTAAATCTGATTGCTTGCTTTCATAAGGCTGTCACCGAGCCCCTGCATACTTTTTCCTGCCATTAAAAGGCTTTGCGTATCTGCGTTTTGTCCGCCATGTACCCCTTGAATACGTCCGCCGCCGTGACTTGTTGTATATCTGTATTGTTCTTTATATTCCGGTACTCTCATCAGTATTTTCTCCGCTTATCAAAAATAAGACTTTGGGTTATAGATATTTCCTACGCCGTTAAAAGATTTTCCGGCAGAGGTGGAACCGGATGCAGTTTTACCGGCTTTCAACAACTTATCCCATTGGTTTCTACTATACCAATTAGAACCTGCCTGTGCAGCACTGCCTAAAAGGGTCATTCCTCCGGAAAGCAAAATTCCTTTTTTAGAACTCTTTGCCTGCCGTGCCTGGTTTTCAAAATTCAAAGCCTGATTTTTATAGTTGTATGCTTCCAAGTCTTTTGTATAGGCATTATCATATCCTGCCTTTTCAAAAGCTAATGCGTCAGCCTCGCCCTTGTCCACGGTATCAAGTTCCAGGTCCATAAATGAACCGCTGTCTACCAAGGCACCGCTTGCTCCTTGTGCCGCCCGCTGCGAGCCGATAAGCCCCGCAACCTCCTGCCGTTTCTTGAGTTTGTTTTCAAATCCCTCACGCCGTGACTGCCTTGCTTCCTCTTCCGCAAGCTTTGCGTTCTGGTTTGCTACATCTGCATTTGCCTGTGCCTGTTTGCTTTGTTCGTCTGCCTGCCGTAATCCTGCTACAGTGCTTGTTACCGCCCCTAATGCAGACGCGGCTAAACTTGCATATAATAAAGCTGTACTTCCTGTCATATCTCTACCCCTATTTTTTTCACATAAACTTTTTCTTGAAACTTAAATCCTGCCCGTTCAAAAAATGCGGATAAATCCATGTCTGTCCGTGTTCTGTGCATAAGCAAGTTCACGTTTTTTTCAGCAAGTAATTTCTCAACTTCCTTGAGAAGATTGTTTGCCGTAAAGCCTTTTCTTTCTTCCGGCACGAGATAAAATGCCCAATTTTCAGCAATCAAAGCATTTCCAAATAAAGACTGCATAAGAAGATAAAAAGAGTAACCCACTAATTTTCCGCTCTTTCTAAATGCAAAAAAAACTAAATTCCCTTGCTCCTGCAATGCACAAAACTTTTCTTTATCAAGTTCCATTATGCCAAAATAATTATCAAAATTTGCCTCTGCATAATTTTTCTTTGCAATGGCTTCTATTTCTTCATAGATAGGCAAAATTTTTTCTTCTTTTACCTCAATCATACCGTTACCCCTGTTGCCCGAAGTCAATGTTTGCGACAATCCCAAGCACCTGCATGGGCAAAGGCTTATCCTGCACTAAATACAAGGTTGTGAGTTCGTCCTGTCCGCTTTCCGGAGAAAAATTAAAATCGCCGGAATATGGCTGTACTGCTTTGTCATAATGTGCAGGCAAAAATGGCAGTTCATACATTCTTTCTTCGTCAGGATTTTTATTTTCATCAAGCAGTGTTCCGTATTTTCCGCCGATACTTCTGTGCAGTTTCACAGAGCATTCACCATACGTCCGTTTCAAGCCCATTGTGGATCCTTGGTCGGTATCGGCATTGAAAGGCAGCATCCCAAGCACGCTTTTGTAATTCAATCCTATCTGTATTTTTTTGACAGGATAAGGAGTTCTGAATTTTGTGCCGTTTTCAAATACATCAAACTGTTCCACATAAGAACCGTCTGCCAAAAAAACAGGATTAAACCCAATCAAATGCTGCGGATAATCCCATTCTGTTTTTTCTGTTTCGCTTGTCAGCGTCACACCGCAATCAACAAAAAAAGCCTCCTCAATTTCAACTTCCTGCGTAAAATTGTTTTCCAAATATTCAAGCGTTGTAATTGTTTCTCCTTGGACTTCACGCTCCACAACAACAAATATTCTGTCAACTTCCCCGGAAAGGCGGCATACGGATTTTACTTTGCCCTCTGTTTTGTGAACACTCCAGCCTACTATTTGCTGTTCCTTGATATAAGACATGGCAAGCAGTACACCGTCATCCCTCACGCACCATAAAATACTGTCCGGGCTCTGCTGGAAAGTCCATTGCAGAATTTTATAGCCTTCAAATAAATGAGGGGTGAGAGTTGTTAAATCTGATCCATTGTAGCCGTCAGTTTCCAAGCTATAAAATAGATCCCTAACCTTGCTTGAGTAGCGTTGACTGTGCAGAATTGAAGTGCCGACTACTATCGGCTGGAGATAGGAAGAGCCCCAGAAACTCTGCGGAGAAATATTTATTCCTTTTGCGGTAATGGTTGAGCCTGTGCCGTCCGCACCTGTTGCCATATATTCGGCTCCGCTTGTTCCAATCAGTAAATCTTTGAAACTGGCAACCCATTGTATTTCGTCAATCGTTCCGCTTGCTATGCTGTACTCTATTGGGTCGTCATCCTGCAAAGGTCGTGACTTCCTAAAGTTTTCAAAATCGCCGGTCCGTGACATATAAATAGTTTGCGGACTGTTCTTGGTTCCTGCCAAAACCATTCTTTGCTGGTGAAAAGAAACAACGCCGGGATTATTTCCATTAGCAAAAGGAAACCAGTTTTCCTGCGGAGTGTCCGCCGTGTCCGGCTCATAGTTATTGTCAATAAAGCTTGTTGTGGTTGTCGTTCCTATGTAACCGAAGTAGCCTGCGCTTTCCCTGTAAATATTATATTCTGCTGCGCCGGCAACTGCATTCCAGCTGATAGTGACTTTATCCCCCACAATCCATTCAGTAGGATAACGCCCCGTCACTGCGCCGGCTTCACTGGGTACCGATTGTATTCCGTTATTGTCAACGGAAACAACTTTATAACGCAGGCTGTAATCCGGTGTGGCAGCCCCGCTGCCGCTTCCGCTTTTCCATGTAACTGCTGGCTTGTTCGGAGCGGCAATGGAAGAATTGAGGGAAACATCATCTATAGCCCATGTATACGGAACTTCGCCGCTTCTTGTCAGTTTTTGCAAAGGGTAGTTTTTATGGGCGATATAAATAGTATCTGCTACCTGTGCATAACTAAGTTCATATAAATCATTTTCAGCAAAAGGACATATAATATTTTCAGCCACAAGCCCTGCCTTATTGTATACACTGAATTTTTTATCAAAAAAGACAATGACATAATTCTGTTCTTCTTCCGTACTGAATACAAAAGGCATGAGAACGGCTTTTACCGGCTTTTTGTTTTCTTCCGTAGTTTTGCCAAGTGTGGCAACGTATCTCATTCCGGAACGACGTACAGCGTTGCTGTGAGTATTAGGAAAAAAGTTTTCCATTCGTAATAAGCTGTTCTGATATTTTGAAAGGTCATAACGGGAAAGAAGCGTTTCGCTTATTTCTCCGCCAGTGAAGTTTTTTATTGCTACTCTCATATTCTTATTAAAATTTGCAAGGCTAAAAAAGCCTTGCAAAAGTTAAAAGGTTATTTTTTTTCCTCAAGTTCTTTTTCAAGTTCAGTGGCATGGCAGAGAATTTTTACACAATTTTTCAAATCGTGCAGTTCGTCGCTTCCGACATCCTCAATATCCATGTCGTTGATTTCTTTCATTTTCTGCCATGCCGTATGCATTGTATTTTTGAGTTCGCTTTTAATCATTTCCTTCATCTCTGTATTTCTCCATAATGCCGATAAGCGCTTCTCCGTCATGTCTGTCAAACGTGAAGCCCATGAAATCGACTTCAGCGCTTTTGTCAAAAGCGGAATTGATAACCCCTTTGAAAAGCTCAATATCGAGCTGATTATTTTCATTGACAAGCCCAAGCTGTTTCAAGACAGGCGAATGTTTATCAATAATACTGTCAGCCTGCCGCAAAATAAGGAACGTGCCCCCGCCGGCAAGCCATTTACTTTTGGCGGAGACATTGGGCATAATCCTTGTGTCGACAAATTCAGGCAAAACATTCTGAATTTTATTCAAGCTGATTAATGCCATGGTTCATTCCTTATGCTGCCGGAGCAGGTGCTGTAGGCGCTGTCCAGCTGTTATAGCGCAGCATTACTTCAGGGCAAATTGCGTCTTTATTGACAGAAGTCTTAACAATACCGTTCAGCGTGTTTTGGACATTCTGCAAGGCTTGTGCAAGCTGATTGATGCCGCAGGCTGCGTCGCTGGCGACCTTTTCAATTTTACCGTTCATTTCGCAGCAGCATTTGTCAATCTTCAGCTGCATGATTTCCTTGTCTTTTTCAGCGGCGACTTCAAGTGTGGCGACTTTTACACGATTATTGGCAGCTTCGTCGGAAAGATTTTTCAAATAGACAAAAACTTCATCACGCAGGCTTTTATTGTCCGCCAAAGTCTGCTGATATACTTCCTTGCTTGTTTTGTCTGAATAATTTTCAGATTTGAGCATGGCGTTTTCTGCCTGTAATTGAGAAACATACTGCAGTTCAGCCCCTGCCATAGCCCCGGCTGTTCGTCCTGCGCAGCCGCAGTTGTTGCCGAAAAGATTTCCAAGAATGCCGCTGCCGCAGCCATTGTTGTTCAGTGCACCAAGGGTGGTGCCGATGATGCCGGTAGTGAGACCGGCTTTTGCGATTCCGCTTGCTTCTTTAGCCATGATTCTTTCTCCTGTAAAAATAAAATGTTAATAAAAAGTGCGCACTAGCCTTTGTTTATAGCGTAAACCTGCCTGTCCGGAATTGCAGGTTTTACTTTTTCATTATATATTTTCATTAAAAATTGCCGCAACGTCCACGGCTTCCACCTCTGCCAAGGTCGTCGCCTTATTCAATAAATCCCTTACCCTCTTATGCCGTCCGAGATACAGTCCGCGGACAGGTGCAAAG
>CAOMFZ010000073.1 GCA_948482415.1 uncultured Mailhella sp. | reverse complement strand
AATAAATTTCCCAAGAACAACAAGAAACCACATAATAAACAAAACCGTTATAGACGTTGTCTATAACGGTTTTGTGAATAAATTGCAACTAGTTCCGGAAATGCTCTAGTTTCGTTCCAGCAACACCACAGTTTCCACATGGGGGGTATGCGGGAACAAGTCTACGCCCTGAATGGCTTTTATGGAATATTTTTGGGTCAGCTTTGCAAGGTCACGGGCAAGTGTTGTGGGATTACAGGAGACCAGAATTAAAAATTGCGGTGCATACTGCAAAATGGAGGAAATTGCTTCATTTTCAATACCTGAGCGCGGAGGGTCTAAAATCAGCAAATTGGGCAGAGAGTATTGTTTAAAGAATTTCTGTAAGTTTTTACCGGCTGAGCAGATAAATTTTGCAAAAATACATTGATTTAATTGCGCATTTTCTTCTGCTAACGAAATTGCCTTTTCTACAACCTCAACTCCCAGCAAAAACGCTTTTTTATAGGAATAGCAAGGAGTATCAACCGAAAGTCCTTTAACATATTCTAATGAAAAAGTTTTTGTATTTTCAACGCACAAATTGGCAAGTGACAAACCAATGGAACCAATGCCGCAGTAAAAATCCCAAATATGCGCATTTTTTTCCGGTAAAATCGCACTCGCAAAATCATAAACGACCTGATAAAGCACTTCTGCCATGGCAGAATTAACTTGAAAAAACGCAGAGCTGCCAAGTTTAAAATCAATTTCTCTTCCTGAAATTTTGAGTTTTTCATAAAGTACGGTTTTGCCAAATTCCCTGATAATTCTTTCCCCATAGGCAATATCTGTTCCGGCTTTTCGTTCACTGTGTACCAAGCCCGCAATATTTCCTTTCAATGCTTCATAACACGCTAATATAGTTTGCTCTTCTTCATTTTTGTGCTGTTTTGAAAACGGATAGGTAATGAGTTCCACAGTCCAGTTATTTTGAAAAACGCGCAGCACTGCATAACGGAAAAAATCATACTGAAAATCCTGTAATTGAGAACGCAGAACAGCAAGAATTTTCATGGCATGCGGATTTTGCAATTTACAGTCAGTCACTTCCACCGGTTCATGGCTGTTTTTTTTGCGTAAACCAAGTGCCAATTTTCCATTCTGCAAAGCAAAAGCAAATTCCATTTTATTGCGGTAAAAAAGAGTTTCATTTTGCCTTGCTGCAGCAGAAAGAGGAGAAAGAAGCGGGTAAAAATTTTTCTCAAAATTCTGCACTTTTCCTAAACGTTTCAGCGCATTTTTAATATAATTTTCTTTTTCCTGAATTTGCTTCTCATAGGCGATATTCTGCCATGCACAGCCGCCGCACTCTTTTTGATGCGGACAGATACCGGAACTAAAAAACGGGGATTGTTCTATAATTTCAGCACATTTTGCAGAAAGAAAATTCTTTTTATTTTCAATAAGTTCTGCCATGACTGTTTGCCCGATAATGGCATTTTGCACAAAAACAACCATGCCGTTATACTGTGCATTTTGACACTGTATATTTTGATTGGACCAGTTTAGAGCGGACAAATTTTCTATTCTTCCCACTGCCCTGCCGTCATGGCTCATACTGGTAAGCCGGACGAGTACATATTCTTTCATATTGACACAAAAAAGGGGCAAACGCCCCTCAACTTATAAAATATATTGGCTTAAATCCTTGTTTTCTCTGATATCGTCCAAATGCGCATTGACATACTCTTTATTGATAACAATGTGCTGATATTTGCGTTCCGGCGCTTCAAAAGAAATATCAGAAAGGATTTTTTCAAGAATGGTATACAGGCGTCTTGCACCGATATTTTCAGACTCGGCATTGATTTCTTCCGCAAAGGCGGCAATTTCGAGAAGTCCGTCCTCCGTAAAGGAAAGCTGTACATCTTCTGTCTGCAAAAGCGCAGTATATTGTTTTTGCAAAGAATTATCAGGTTCAGTTAAAATACGGTAAAATTCATCTTTGCCAAGGGACTGCAATTCCACCCGCAAAGGAAAACGCCCCTGCAATTCAGGAATTAAATCAGAAGGTTTGCTAAAATGGAATGCTCCCGCTGCAATAAATAAAATATGATCCGTTTTGATCATGCCATATTTTGTATTGACAGTACTGCCCTCAACAATAGGCAATAAATCGCGCTGTACACCCTCACGGGAAACTTCGGAACTTCTTTGGGTATTGGCAGAACTGGCAACCTTATCAATTTCGTCGATAAATACAATGCCGCTTTGCTCAACACGTTCCCTGGCAATTTCAATGAGCTTGTCTTCATCAATCAGTTTATCAGATTCCTGCTGTAAAAGAATATTGTATGCAGCCTTGGTTTTCAACCGTTTACGCTGAGTTTTTGCAGGGGAAATTTTGCCCATAAGCGTTTTGATTTGGTCGCCGATCTGGTCCATGCCGGGCATGGCAAACATATCAATTTGCGGTGAAGTTTCTTTGACTTCTATTTCCACTTCATGATTATCCAAATGTCCCAGGTGCCACAAATTACGAAGCTTTTCCCGTGTTGTTTCGCGGCTGCCCTCACTGGGATTATGCGGCAGCAATAAATCAAGCAAACGCTCTTCGGCGGCTTTTTCAGCCTGTGCTTTCACCCGCTGATTTTCTTCATCACGGATAAGCTTTATGCCGATATCGAGTAAATCCCGTATCATGGATTCAACATCACGTCCCACATAACCAACTTCAGTATATTTTGTGGCTTCCACCTTGACAAAAGGAGCACCGGTGAGCTTTGCCAGACGCCGTGCAATTTCAGTTTTCCCAACACCAGTCGGACCCATGAGAATAATATTTTTGGGTGCAATCTCGTCCCGCATTTCAGGTTCAAGCTTTTGCCGACGCCAACGGTTTCTGACAGCAATAGCAACCATTTTTTTGGCTTGCTCTTGTCCGATAATATATTTATCTAATTCATTGACAATTTCTCTGGGTGTTAAATTATTCATATATAATCCTTTATAGAATTTTATTAAAGCAATGCATTAATATTTTCAAAAATTTCCCCTAAATCATTTGCTTTATAGACAACTGCATTATCAATATAGGTAGGGGACGCATTGACAATGCCAAGTTTACCGCCTGATCTGTGGGTAATTTCCGGAATGGCGGCTGCCGGATACACGGTTAAACTTGTGCCAAGCACCAGCAGAAAATCCGCATGTTTTGCATGATATTCAGCATTATCCAAATCATATTCCGGCAAAGATTCACCAAAAAAAACAATTCTGGGCTTAATAATACCGCCGCAGTGGGGGCAGTAAGGCACTTCCTTTTCCTGTATCATGGCAAGCACTGTCTCAAAATCAAATTCTTTGCCGCAGGATAAACAATAATGCTTCATAGGGGAACCATGCAATTCAAAAACTGTTTTTGAGCCTGCTTTTTGATGCAGTAAATCTATGTTTTGCGTAATAATTGCTTTAATCAGCCCTTTTTCTTCCATTTTAGCAAGTGTTTCATGCACAATATTAGGTCTGGCTGCAACTTCATACAGAAAATCACGGGTATTTTTATAATAATAACCGGGATCTTTTCTAAAATAATGAATGTCAAAAAGTTTATTGGCATCAATGTCTTTGCGGGAATATAAACCACCGACACCGCGAAAATCAGGTATTCCTGAAAGGGTTGAAATGCCGGCACCTGTCAGAACAGCCACATGTTTAGATTTTTGAATAATATCCAATAATTCTTGTGCGTTATTATGTTCTTTCATATTGATAACCTCGATTTTGCATACTGTATAATACTTTTCGTTTATTTGCAATAATACAAACGTGATTAACATTAATTTATTGACATTATTATCAAAAAAAACTACTTTTGAAAAATAGCTAATGAGTTAGCTGGTAAATAACATGAAAAAAAATCAAAAAACAACCAAAACAACAGACCAGCGAAAACTGAAAGGCGAAGCCACAAGAGAAAAACTTGTGATTGAAGCAATCCGCCTTTTTGGGCAAAACGGTTATAAAGCAACCAATACACGCGCACTGGCAGAAGCTGCAAAGTGCAATCTGGGTCTCATCACTTTTCATTTCGGCGGAAAGCAGGGACTTTATGAAGCAGCCATTAAACGCGTCAAAGACCGCCTCATGGAACTTTTGACGCCTTCTGTCAAAAAGCTGGAACTCCTTGCCAAAAGCGATATTGAAGGTAAGGAACTTTTTCAGCAGCTGGCAAATGAAATCAACGCATTAGCCATAAAATTTATTGGATTGGAACAAATCGCAGGCCATTCTCTTTTTCTTCTGCAAAATATTTATGAAAAAAACAGCCATAATATTTCCGGCTATCGTGATGTTTTTTCACCGCTCATCGCAAGCATTGAAGTTATTATCAATAAAGCAACCAATAATATTAATCCCTCACGGGCAAGACTCAGTGCGTTTATGCTTATTAACACCACCCTCGGTTTTTTGCGTGACTACCCTATTTTCTTTCCGGAAAACGAAACTAGCAGCATCAAACAACCCTCTATTGATAATCTGGTAGAGCTTCTTTCCCATCATTTAATGACAGAATATAACAGCTATTTTCAATTCAAAATGGATAACACTCTTAAATAGGGCATTTCCAATAAATTTTGAGAATTTTGCAGGTGAAGAAACTTTTAGCAAAAGTTTCTTCCCTCAAAAAATCAAGTAAACCCTTACGGGCTTGATTTTTTCAGGACGAGAACTTTTTAACGTATTGTAGACTTTATATGGCTTCGCCATTGCCAACAATACATAAAAAAGCCCCTGCCCCCCTTTACAAAATTTTTTAAGCTTTATTACAAAAATTTGTTGCAATTGTTATTGGAAATTCTCAAAAAAAAAAATTTATTTCAAAAAACATAAAAAAAGCGACCTCATACGAAGCCGCCTTTTTTATTATGTTTGCAAATTTATGAATTAGAAATTACCAAACCATCTGGAATAAATTTCTTTTTCTTTGCCGTTTTCCTTGATTGCTTTGAAGCCGGCAGAGAGTTTATCCATAAGCTCGGTTCTTTCTTTCAATACTAAGAAACCGATAGCTTCTGCATCTGTGCTGGAGAAAGCAATCTTCATTTTGCCTTTGTAACCTTCTTTTTGGCTGGCATAGAATTTAGCAACAGGGTCATCACACATTACAGCATCAAGACGGCCATTTGCGAGGTCTTCAAGAGCAAGACCAACTTCGTCATACGTTACAAGTACATAGTCAGCATCAATTTTCTTTAAAGCTTCGCCGGCAGTAGTACCAATTTGGATACCTACGCGTTTTCCGCCTTTAAGGTCTTCAGGCTTGGCAATTGGGCTGTCAGTAAGAACAACAAGAGCTTGAACAAGATTATATATAGGTTCAGAGAAGAGATATTTCTTTTGACGGGCTTCAGTAATAGTTACGCAAGAAGCAATAATATCAGCGTTATGAGATTCGATTTCACCAAAAATACCTTCCCAGGCAGCGTTTTTCCAGGTAACTTTAATACCAGCTGCTTCACAAATGGCATCAAGAAGGTCAATTTCAAAACCAACAATCTTTTTATCCATGTCAACAAATTCCATTGGAGGCCATGTTGGGTTTGTAGCAATAACAACTGCGTCATCAGCTGCTTGAGCTTGTTGACCGATAAGCAAAGCCAAAGCTAAGCACAATGAAGATAAAATTTTTTTCATTTCCACTCCGAAACAAATATTTTACATTGTTAAACAAAATAATTTTTCAAAAATGAAAAATCTCCTAAACTGATTGCACTATAAAATAAATGCCGATAATTGTCTAGAAAAATATAGGTTGTGAAAAAAATTTTTAATTAAAAAATTAAAATTTCATACAGATTCGTTATAACATATTTACAATTTTGTCATTTTTATTTCAAAACAATAGAATCCATAATGACTGCAAAATCATTGCTTTCACCAATGCCCGTTTGCGTAGTCAAAATATCCCTGCGTCCATTATAATATTCAACCAAAGTCCAGGCACTGTTATACCCATACATATATTCAAAATAATAAATTGTATTGGTACGTTTGGTAAAATTAAAGCCTGAATGAGCTTTCATAAGCGCCCTTGAATAATCCTCTAAAGAAACATTATACACAGGAATTTTTTTGAAAATAAAACGTGCCTGCTGTGCCCTGTTGGCAAATTCAACCTGATCACTTGTTGACTTGACCACTTCCCAATTTACAGGAAGTGTGACGTCCATAAATTCCAATTTTTCATCAAGCGCATAGGCTTGACCAACAAAAAACAAGCTTACAAAAGAAAGTATACAAATGATATAACGCATAGTTATTCCTTTTTTACATTTTTTTTCGTTTAATAATTTTAAAATCGCACAATTTTATTTTTTGTCAATATATCCCAAAATGATAAATTAATTTTAAACTTTATGCAGTTTATATTGTAATTTAAAACTATTTGCCTTATACTAAGAAAAAATTTTTACATGGAGTTAATATGCCTCTTTTTGAATTTCATTGTTTAAATTGTGATAACCAATTTGAAGAACTTGTTTTTTCTCAAACTGAATTACCTCCTTGCCCCAAATGTTCCAGCTTAAAAACGGAAAAATTGATTTCCAGACCTTGCAGAAGCAAAAATTCAAGCGGTTCCAATGTTGATATTCCGAGCATGTCAAGCCAAACCGGTTCCGGTTCCAGCGCCTGTGCCGGCTGCTCCGGCGGCTCCTGCGCAACCTGCGGACATTAATCATTCATTTAATTGAATTAATTTAATGTCATTTTAAGGATTATCAATGAAAAAAATTACTATTGCAACCCGCGGCAGTGCGCTTGCCTTATGGCAGGCCAATCACATTAAAGAGCTTTTACAAAATAAATACAAAGAGCTGGAAGTTGAATTAAGTATCATCAAAACAAAGGGTGATATTATTTTAGATGTGCCGCTGGCGAAAGTGGGCGGCAAAGGTCTTTTTGTAAAAGAAATTGAAGATGCACTCCTTTCCGGCAGTGCGGATTTAGCCGTGCACAGCATGAAAGACGTTCCCATGGTTCTTCCTCCTAAACTTATTTTAGGAGCAATTCCTGAACGCGAAGACCGATATGATGTTTTTCTTTCCAAAAATTACAAGAATCTCGATGAACTCCCCCTCAATGCTGTCTTAGGAACAAGCAGTTTACGCAGACAAGCACAAATTTTAGCTCTTCGTCCTGATTTATCCATAAAAATGCTTCGCGGAAACGTGCAAACCCGCATTAATAAAATGCTGAACGGCGAATTTGACGCCATTATTTTAGCTTCCGCCGGCATAAAACGTTTGGGCTTATCTGTTCCTTATCAAGTAAAACTCACTGCGCCAAAATTTTTACCTGCCTGCGGACAGGGAGCCTTAGGTATCGAAATTCGCGAAGACAGGCAGGATATCATAGACCTTATTGCTTTTCTCAATCACAAAGAAACACAGATTTGTGTCGAAGCGGAACGGTCTTTTCTTAAAGCTCTTGACGGCGGCTGTCAGGTTCCCATTGCGTCTCATTCTCAATTAAAAGGTGATACGCTTATTTTAGAGGGACTTGTGGCAGAACCTGATGCAAGCAAAATCATTCGCTATACGCTGGAAGACAACATTCAAAACCGCGTTGCATTGGGCGAAAATCTTGCCGGAAAAATTTTAGAAAACGGCGGCAAAGAAATCCTTGAACACTTATACAATGAGGAAATAAAATGAGTAAAATCAGCCCATTACCAGCCAATAAACTTTATACTTCTTTTGACCCCAATAAAATTCCCTGGGAAACAAGCAATGATATTCCCAAATCTTTGCGGAAGGATTTTTCACAGCCCCGCGCCGTTAAAGCGCTTACTCTTGCATTAAATATTAAGGATAGCGGCTATAATGTCTACTTGGCAGGGGAAAATGACCTTGGCAGAGCCTATATGCTCTCTCAATTTTTAAAGCCTATTGCGCTCAAAAAAGAAACACCGCCTGATTTGCTCTATGTCAATAACTTTGAAAACGAAGATAATCCTATTTTATTGAAAGTTCTTGCAGGACAAGGCAAAATTTTAAAATCAGAAATTGCTAAAATATTACAGCAAATCAAAAAAGAAATTCCGCTGCGCTTTGAAACCCATGCCTATGAAAAGAAAAGACAAGCGCTTTTATCCAATTTCCAAAAAATCCGCGAGTCCTTTATTAAGGAAATGGATATCATTGCTGAAAAACAAGGCTTTAATCTTGATATTGACGAACAAGGCAGCCTGACCCTTTATCCGTTGGTTGAGGGAAAACGTCTGAGCGATGAAGATTTTGAAATGCTGGACGTCAATATTCGCTCTGCCATCAAACGCAAAAGTGATCATTTGCTGCACAGTATGACAGCCGTTATTAAAAAATTGAGCAAAGCAGAACGCGATTATAAACAAAGCCAAAAAGACCTTGATAAAGAAGTCATGGTTGATGTTCTGCATAAATATTTTACGCCGTTTCAGGAAAAGTTTTGCAGTCATGCGGGCATATATGAGGAAAGTGTTACGACGTTCTTTGAAAACATGTACAAAGACATGCTCGAAAACATGGACTTATTCCTTGCAAAAGAAACACCTGTCCCGCTGAGTCTTGCAGAACTCACCATTCCAACCCTGCCAAATCAGGAAAACAGCCTTTCCCGCTATGAGCTCAACCTTTTTGTTGATAACAGCAAACTTAAAGGTGCACCTGTTATTTTTGAAAGCCACCCAACCTTTTTCAACGTACTTGGCTGTATTGAAAGAGAATCAGAAATGGGCGCGCTTTCCACAAACTTTACCTTGATTAAAGCTGGTTCTGTACATAAAGCCAACGGCGGCTATTTAGCATTCCATATTGAGGATATTCTTGCACATCCAACTGCCTGGGACGGCTTGTTGCGTGTGCTTCGTGCGCAAAAAAGCAAGGTGGAAGATGACAGCAGCGAACTTATAAAAACCAAAACCCTTTCCCCGCAAGCTCTTGATTTGGATTTGAAAGTTATCCTTATCGGCAACGATCAAATTTATGAAACCTTGCTTGAAAATGATGACAGATTTTCCAAACTCTTCAAAATCAAAGCGCAAATGAGCATTGATACGGAAAGAAATACACAAAATATCAAAGCATGGCTGCATAACCTTGCCCATATTATTGAAGAATCAAATCTGCTTCCTTTTGATAAAAGCGCTATGGCAACACTTGTTGATTATTCAACTCTTGTTTGCGAAGACCATACCAAGATTACGCTGAAATTCCCGCTTATCCGCGAAACCATGATTGAAGCTTCTGCCCTTGCAAGCATTGATAATAAAGAAATTGTGGACAGAGAATATATCTACAAAGCCTACAATGAAAAAATGCACCGCTCTGCCTATATTGAAGAACTGTTCATGGAAGAATATAACAGAGATATTATCAAAATCCAAACTTCCGGTTCTGCGGTTGGCAGAGTTAACGGTCTGTCCGTAACCTATGCCGGACAATTTGAATTTGGGCTTCCTCATCAAATTTCCTGTACTGTGGGCGTTGGACACGGCGGAATTATCGACCTTGAACGCGAATCTGAAATGGCTGGACCAATCCATACCAAAGCTATGATGATTTTGAAAAGCTATTTGTTATCCCAATTTGCGCAAAACAAACCTCTTGTTTTGTCAGGAAGTTTGTGTTTTGAACAAAGCTATAACGGCATTGAGGGTGATTCTGCTTCCGGAGCGGAACTTGTAGCCCTGCTTTCTGCTATCTCCAAAACACCGATTAATCTGAGCTTTGCTATGACAGGAGCAGTGAGCCAGGCAGGAGATATTATGGCTGTTGGCGGCGTAACCAGAAAAATTGAAGGATTTTTCAAACTTTGCGAACAGCGCGGACTGACAGGAAAACAAGGCGTTATTATTCCAAAAGATAATGTTGAACACCTCATGCTCAATGAAAAAGTACGCAGCGCGGTGGAAAATGGCTTATTTAACATTTATCCTGTCAGCCATATTACCGAAGC
>CAOMFZ010000072.1 GCA_948482415.1 uncultured Mailhella sp. | reverse complement strand
ACAAGTTGCTTGACTAATAGGGGGCATTACAAAGTTCTACACGTTCGCCGCTTTCTATTTTTCTAATTGCTTCACCGTCGGTAATGGTGAGGCTTGCCTGCAAGTACGGTGCATTGTATACGCAGTTCGTGCCTACAGAGCCGACTCTGTGCTCACGCTGGGGCTTTTCCGCACTGTCAAAATGGTGTTCGCGCATAAGCGACAGCCCGTTGAAGCTTTGTGCAGCTTTTTCCAGTTCCGAGCCTTTACGGTAGCCGAAGTAGATTTTTTCCGGCTCAAAACCCAGTGCTTCGGAGTTCACAATCTCATAGCCATAGTAGGGATCCACGCTTTCCTTGGTCAGATTGGAAAGCTCCACATGCATAAAGCCGTTTATATCAAAACTGCGCTTGCTTTTGCTGTCAAAAATTACCGTTTTTTTGTTCATAGGCTCATCTTCCAGTATATCTATTTCAATGTTGACAATTTCATATTGTGGGCATATATTTTTATCATGAGCTGGTTGCGAGAAACGCGAAGGCGTCCCATTTAGGGCATAATTTCCTTCAAGCGCTTGCACCAGCTTTTTTGTATCTTGAGTAATTTCTGTTGCTTTATAGTGATAAACCTCATTTTCATTTTCTGAATTTTTCCTTGTACCAACATCAACTTTTACTCTTGCCTTTACTTTTCTTCCTTTTATTTCTTTTTCTATAACATGTTCAAAATAATGAAACTTTGAAAAATCATCTCTTGTATAATCAGGATCTCCACTGATTTTATAATGTTGTAAAACTTCAGGAATATCTTCTAAAAAATTTGCTTTTATCGGATGATTTTTAATATTCATTTTCGATTTTTGCCATGAAGTACCTGTAAAATGAATATCTGAATTTTTTCCGTCTATAGTTGTGCTTATGAATTTATCGCGTAAATTTTCATCAAAAAATTGTTTGGCTGCTTTTTCCCTATCTCCGTTATTTTCCTGTAAATAACTTTCAAATTTTTTGCGAGGCTGTTCATAAGGCTGCAATACAGACTTTTCTTTTTCGCCTATTTTACTTATATGTTTACCCATAAAACCGGGAAAACCGGCGATAATAACACCATTTTCATCGAGTTGTACTTTCTTTCCGCTTTTAAGCGTTATCCACCTTTCTTTTTCTGCCATGGCTTAGTCCTTCTCCGCATCCGGCAAAACGAGTTTAAAGCGGCAGTTGCAGTTGATAAGCTCGCCGGGCATAATAAATTTACCCACATCAGGGTCATACATGCCTTTGTTCAAATCAAACTTCTTGCCGTCAAAGTGTTTATGCGTTTCACGGCTCATTTTAGCGCCGGGAATATGCACCCACGTTGCCTCCTGTATGCCTGCTTCAAGGCTGCGCACTCTGCTTATTGCCTGCATAGCCTTGTTTGTTTGGTCTCTGGCTATAATCCTTGCCTTGCGTTCTGAAACGCGAAAGCGGTCAACAAGTTCCCTGCGAATATAATCCATGTCACGCCCGTTTTTCACACCCTGCATAACAATGGTCTGCACCTGTTCAAAATAGGCAGTGTGTATGCTTTTGATAAGGTTTACATTTTCGGCAATTGTTGCCTGCAAAATATCATTCATCTGCCTTGTGAGGCGGAAATTGACCGTAAAGCCTTCTTCTTTCAAAATTTGTTTCAGGCTTACCGTTGCGCTCTGTTTGGCGCGCTGGGTAAATTTCTTTGCAACTTTAGGCTCCAATTCATAAAAATAGTGCATTATAGCGTTTTACAAAACTCCCCTCTCCCTGCTTTTGACTATTTTCATAAAGATAAGTATACTATTTCCGTCAGGAGTTTAGTATGAAGTCAACGACATTTTTTCTTTCATTTTTTTTATTGCTGTCAAGTAATTTTACTATATATTCACATAGTTATGCACTTCCGCAAACACAGCAGGATCTGGAATATATTGCCGAGCATTTAGTGATGACCGGTGTTTCTGATAAAGATTTGCAGCCATTGGTAAACCCCAGTTTTACTTCTGTCAGTCTGGCTTCCATGGCTTTGGACGAAAATGAGCCTGTTTTTGTCATTGCCACAGGCAGGCTAAAACCTTTGCGCGACCGTGAAGTTATTATTTTGCCCCAAAAAATTATGGTTTGGCATGAAGTGCTGAATATGATTGCCCAAGACAGGTCTTTTGCAGTAACTTACAGTCCTATTTCCGGAACTCTTGCCACCTATAATACACGAAAAGATGATTTATATCTGCAATTGCAGGCTGACGGCAGGCAATACAATGCCAACAGCGTACTGATGGATATCAACACCAACAGCCGCTGGTCTCAAATGTATGGTTTATGCTTTTTAGGCACGCTCATGGGACGGGGGCTTGATTTGCTTCCCTCCTATTGGACAACGTGGAGCAAAGCGCAAAATTTTTATTTGGATAAGGCAAATGCCAGAGTTTTATTAACACCGCGTGCCACTAATAAACGCTATGGCAAAGACCCTTATGGTTCCTATAATGACCCTGAAAGTTTTTATTTTAATGACAGACTGATTTATCCTGTTTCCGAAATTGACAACCGCATGGGTTTAAAAGATATGGTTATTGGTTTGGAACTGGATAAAAAAATTATTGCGATTAATGTCAATTATGTGAAGAAAAAAGGGATAGTCAACTTTTTCTTTGATAAATATGCGCTTGTTGCCGTACACGATAAAGATCTTGACGTGGTGCGGATTTTTGACCGTACAGTATGGTTTGGCAAAGACCCTCTTGTGATTGTAAAAGACACCAATAAGACGTTTAAAGACTTGCAGACGCAAAGCACATGGGATTTTGACGGCGTGTGCAGAAACGGTAACTATTTGGGCACATTTATGAAAGAATATTATGGCATATATTCTTTTTGGTATAGTTTTGCTGCCAATAACCCGGAAACAGAAACAGTGCCCGGAAAAAGCGAAGTTCCGGATTCTGCGCTTGAAACGGGCGTTTTCAATGACACACCCATTGGTGAAGAGCTCAAAGGTCCTGTTATTAACAGTGATATGAATATACCGTGGAAATAATGGGAAAATAAAGGAAGTTTACCATTCGAGATATGCCATGCCGACAGCGCCTAAGCCTAAATGCCTGCGCGCAAGTATTCTTATGGAAGTACCCGGCAAAATTTGCGGCAAAGCATATATAATGCCTTCCACTGCCCCATTGTTTAAATATTCCTGCAAATAATGCAAAGAATTTTTATTTGCTGTAAATAACGTATCAAGAAAGCACACAGCATATTGAGTGAACATAAAAGGAAAATAACCCAAGTACGCTAAATTCCTTTCCGGATTTTCATATTCAAGAAACAGAGCTTTTGGGGCAAGTTCATGCATTTTTTGAATACATTGAATTTGCTCTTCTTTTGACATGGTATGCAAATTAAAGAACGAAAGCACGACATCGAATTTATCGGAACTCTCATAGCCCGTATTTTCAAAATTACTTGTCATTACTTGCAGTTCTTGATTAAACGTCACACATGGCAAAGCATATTTCTGACATGCCATTTCAAGGTTAACTATTTGAATTTTATTTATATTTATATTATTTTGAAAAATGGCAGCGTTACAGTTTTTCTCTTTTTGCGAGAGAAATTTTGCAATTTCATCAGAAAGTTTTATGCAATAGGTTTGCAAAAGAAAATTTTGCATATTATTCTGTTATTTCGCGATAAGTGGCGGTTTGGGCAGCTTTTTCGCTGATGCTGACGCTGTATAATTTGACAGGATATACTTTGAGGCGCGGCTCAATGCATTTCCACAAGTAGCGGGCTATATTTTCAGAAGAAGGATTAATTTTGTCAAAAGGCGGTGTATCGTTCAAAAAACAATGGTCAAGCTTTTCCAGTTCTTCACGCAGAATTTTTTTGAGCACCGTAAAATCCGCAACAAGTTCCGTATCTTCGGTAAGCGTATCCCCTTCAACCACCAATTCTGCCAAATAATTATGTCCATGCATATTTTCACATTTGCCCTGATAATTGCGCAGCGCATGGGCAGATGAAAAACTTTCCCTTACCGTTAATTGCCAAAAAGAACGTGCCATATCATTTTTCCTTTATTTTATTTCACTGAATGTACGAATATCGCGGTAAAATTCAGGGGTAACTTTAACATTCCACTCTTCGCCAAATTTGAGCTGGCAGGAAAACTCATCATCAACAGTAAACCACATGGATAACGGTGCATTTCCCTTATGCTTTGTCAATAATTGCTTGAATAAAGCAATATTATTGATAGAATTGGAGCCATAATCTATGCAGACTTCTTTATTGCAGCTTTCGCAGGCTTCAAGAAGCGGAACCATATTTTCAGCCAGCAATTTTATTTCAATTTTTGCTTCTTCTTCCTCATCACTGTCTTCATTGTACGCATTTTCGTCCGCCTGATTTTTATCAACCGTGGCAGTCAAATAGAAAAGATTGTTGGATTCTTCTATAAAATAATGACGTAACTCTTCGTATTTTTTAGGGAAAATTGTCAATTCCCCATGTCCGGTTAAATCTTCAATCTGTAAAAATGCCATTTTTTTGCCTGTTTTAGTAACAATTTCTTTTATACCTGTCACCAAAACCGCTGTGCGCACAAGTGTTTTATTTTCAATATGCTGTATATCCTCAAGAGGAATAATGCCAAGACGCTCAAAATCGGCCTTATAGGCTTGCAGCGGATGAGAAGTTAAATAAAATCCAAGTGCTTCTTTTTCATAATTAATTTTTTCTTCTTCTGTCCATTCCGGCAAATTCTGTTCTGAGCAGACAAAACCAATGCCGCCTGAACTGTTTTTTTCATTTTCAACAGGAGCAAACATCAGCAAAGATACCTGTTTTGACTCTTTTTCTTTGAGCTTTTTTGCCACCTTGGCAAGAACCGTCTCCATACTTGCCAAAAGCCCGTTTCTTGAAACGCCAAAACAATCCAATGCACCGGCTTTTATCAGGTTTTCCAAAACGCGCTTGGTTACTTTACGCAAGTTTACCCGCAGGCAAAAATCATAAAAAGATTTGTAAGGACCCTTTTCTTCACGATTGCGCACAATTTCATTGATTGCTTCATCACCAACAGTTTTGACGCCGCCAAGTCCATAAATAATACAGTCATTATCAGGTGTAAATTCACGTCTGCTCTTTTGGATATCAGGACTCTTTACTTTGATATTCATTTCATTGCAGACAGCCACATATTTTAATATTTTATCCTGGTTGCCAATTTCGGAAGAAAGCAAAGCACTCATAAATTCTACCGGAAAATATTTTTTCAAATATGCAGTATAGTAAGAAATAACGGCATAGGCCGCACTATGGGCTTTGTTAAAACCATATTCAGCAAATTTTTCCATAAGGTCAAAAATTTCATTGGCTTTTTCTTCAGGAACTCCCCGTTTGCCGGAACCGTCAAGGAAAATGCCCCGCTGCTTTGCCATTTCTTCCGGTTTCTTCTTACCCATGGCACGGCGAAGCAAATCAGCGCCGCCAAGCGTATACTGCGCTGTAATTTGCGCAATCTGCATAACTTGTTCCTGATAAACAATAACGCCGTAAGTATCTTTTAAACATTGTTCCAATTCAGGCAAAGGATAGGTAACTTCCACTTCTCCGTGTTTGCGTTTACAAAATTCATCAACCATACCGGAGTTCAGCGGTCCCGGACGGTAAAGGGCAAGCATAGCGATTAAATCTTCAAAACAAGTAGGACGCAGCATGCGCAGATATTTACGCATACCTGTGCTTTCAACCTGGAAAACCCCGTCCGTATCACCCTTTGCATACAAATCATAAATTTGCGGGTCATCAAAAGGAAGTATATCCAAATCCGGAGGAGTTTTGCCCTGCCGAACAATATTTTTAATGGCTTTATCAATCATGGTAATGGTACGAAGTCCCAAAAAGTCAAACTTTACCAGTCCAACTTTCTCAACAACTTTCATATCATACTGCGTAATGAGTTCTTTTTTATTGCTCTTATCTGCCCGAATAAAGAGCGGTAAATATTCATGCATGGGCTTATCTGAAACAACAACCCCCGCGGCGTGGGTTGAAGCATGACGAGACAGTCCCTCCAAGCGCAGACAAATATCAATAAGCCGTTTGGAAGACGGATTTTTTTCATATTCTGCTTTAAATTCGCTGTTGTTGGCAAGTGATTTTTCAAGCGTAATGCCTAAATCATCACCTAAAATTTTGCAGATTCGGCTTGTATCCTGAAAAGATAAACCAATAGCACGCCCCACATCGCGAATAACGGCTTTTGCTTTCATTTTTCCAAAGGTGGCAATCTGCGCAACCTTATCTCTTCCGTATTTTTGAGAAACATATTCCACAACCTCAAGACGCCTGTCTTCGCAAAAATCAACGTCAATATCAGGCATGGAAATACGTTCCACATTCAAAAATCTTTCAAAAAACAAATGATAGGGAATAGGGTCAAGGTTGGTAATACGGAGTGACCATGCAACAATGGAACCAGCGGCAGAACCACGTCCCGGACCAACAGGAATACCATGATTTTTCGCCCAGTTAATAAAATCCTGCACGATAAGGAAATAGCCGGGAAAGCCCATGCCGCAGATAACATCAAGCTCCATTTCAAGACGTTCCCGATACATGGCTACATCAAGCGTATCTCGTTTCGGATGCTTTTCAAGGCGTTTTTCGAGGCCTTCGCGCGCAAGTTTTCTAAATTCTGTTTCCAGAGTCATGCCTTCAGGAAGATCATAAACAGGAAAATGATACGGAGGTGTTTTTAATTGGATTTCCAAGCCCTTGCATTCATCTGCAATCTTGAGCGTATTTTCAATGGCTTCCGGATAATCCGGAAAAGAGCGTATCATTTCGTCCGGAGTTTTATAATATAAATCCTTTGCATCAAATTTCCAGCGGTTTTCGTCAAATTCCGTTCTCTGCTGCTGCACACAAAGCAGAATATCATGGGCTTCCACATCTTCACTGTTCAAATAATGGCAGTCATTGGTGGCAACAAGGGGCAGCTTGGTTTCATGGGCCAATTCATAGAGCTTTTCATTGACAAGGCTCTGCTCCGGAAGTGTATTTGACTGCACTTCAAGATAAAATCTGTCCGGATAAATAGCGGCGTATTCTTTGGCTATATTAATTGCGTCGGTAAAGGTTCCGCCGCCCTGAATAAAGGCATTATTCCCCCGCAGTGTTCTTGGGATTTCACCGGCAATACAGGCAGAAAGCGCAATTACGCCGTCACTGTACTTTCTCAGCAAGCCCTTATCCACACGCGGTTTATAATAATACCCGTCCACAAAACTCTTGCTGACAAGGGCAATTAAATTTTGATAGCCAATTTTGTTTTTTGCCAATAAAATAAGGTGATGCCGAACTTTTGCCAGCTCACTGGTATTGTCAGTATGGTCGCGGGTAACATAAACTTCACAGCCTAAAATGGGAGTAATGCCATGGTCTTTGCAGGACATATAAAAATAAGCTGCCCCGTGCATATTGCCGTGGTCAGTAATAGCCGCAGCAGGCATTCCCAGACTGCTTGCCTTTTTTGTTAAATCCTCAATTCTGATTGCTCCGTCAAGCAAACTGTATTCTGTGTGGCAATGCAAATGTACAAAAGACATAAATAACTCCTGCATATTTTATAGTCTAAAAAAATTTTTTATTCAAGCTTAATAATGCTTGACTTTATGCGGATATTTTGAAAATATGACAAAAATTTCAATTTATTTCGGTGAATTATGGATTTTACAGAAATTTTGGGAACAAAATTTATGACCATGTTCCTTATGTTTGCTGTTTGTTTTCTCTTTATTTTTTTCTTGAGATTTTTATACGGTCCGAAAGGAATTTTAAGAAAGAATTTATGGAAAAATATTAATGAAAACGACAAAGATAATCTTCAATAAACAATAAAGATACAAACATGACAACACAAAATAACTACGCACTCCACGAGCAAAGTTTTTTATCGTATGTTCAAACTTTTTTGCAGAAAACTTCCGACCCTTGTTTGGTTCTCAAAAAAGAACATACATTTCGAGTTGTTAATAATACGAAACGTATTATTGAAAATTTATCCTTATCAGATGAAGACAGATACTGCGCAGAACTAACCGCCCTGTACCATGATATTGGGCGTTTTTTGCAATTACAAAAATACAAGACCTTTTTAGACAAAAAAAGCGAAGACCATGCCAATATTGCTGTGCGGGTTTTAAAAAAACATGCACAATTTTTAAAAGAACCCGCATTTATTCAAAAAAAAATATTATCCGCCATTATCCTGCATAATAAATTGATACTTCCTGAAAAACTCCCCTCTCAGTATAAGGACTTATGCCAAATTATTCGTGATGCAGATAAAGTCGATATCCTTCGCGTTTTGTCAGAGAATTTTACCAATAAACTGCCTGAAAAGGAAAAGGTTACTCTCAGTGTCAAAGATGAACCGCTTCTTTATTCCAAACATATTTTTAATGCGGCAATGCACAAACAGGCAATCAACTATACTGACCTTGTGTATGCCAATGATTTTAAAATACTGATTTGTGCGTGGATATTTGATTTAAATTATTCAATAAGCATAAAAATGTTAAAAGAACAGGGGCATATACAAACCATTCTTGCCACTTTGCCCAAAACGAAGGAAATTGAAGAGTTTAAAGCGTTTATTTTTGGCGCACTCAATGCATATTAACAATAAGCTCTGCATAAATTTCTTGCATAACAACAAATTTCTTTTTATACATTTTAGCACACTATAATAACAGGATAAAAAATGAGAGTATTAGCCCTTGGCGATGTATGCGGCAGTATTGGCAGACAGGCATTAAAAAACCGTATTCCGTATTTAAAAGAAGAATTACAAATAGATTTCATTATTGCAAATGGTGAAAACAGTGCCGGCGGTGTCGGAATGACAAGCTCAACCATCAATGAGCTTTTAAATGCAAAAATAGACTGCATTACCGGCGGTAATCACAGCTGGAGAAATCAGGAAGTATATACGAAATTTGATACAGAAGAGCGTGTGCTTCGTCCGCAAAATTTTCCAAGCCCGGCACCCGGACGCGGAGCCAATATTTATACCTTGGCAGACGGACGAAAAATTGCGGTATTGAATATTCAAGGCACTACCTTTATGGAATCTTTGCCCTGTCCTTTCCAGACTGCTTTTGATTTTGTCAGCTCTCTTGATGATGAGATTATTTTTCGTTTTGTGGATTTTCACGCCGAAGCAACCAGCGAAAAAAAAGCCATGGGCTATGCTTTGGACGGGAAAGTGAGCGCTGTTTTTGGCACGCATACCCATGTCCAAACGGCTGATGCGCAAATTTTACCCCATGGCACGGCATATTTGACAGATTTAGGCATGTGCGGCGTTGAGCAATCCTGCTTAGGCATGAGTTTTGAATCTGTACTTCCCCGTTTTCTCACCAAACGGCCTTCAAGTTTCAAAAAGGCAACAGGACAAGGAGCATTAAATGGTTTTCTCATGGATTTGGACGACAGCACAGGAAAAGCGCTTTCTGTACAGCTATTCCGTGAAAATGCCCCTCGCACCCAAGTAACAATAATTGAATAACTCTCTCAATTAATAGAGGATATTATGAAAAAAATTCATATTATTACCACTGGCGGCACCATATCCGCACAGCGCGCTGAAAACCGGGGTTTAAACTTGGGAAAAGTAAGTATGAAAAATCTTTTTGATACCTTACAATGCCCGTCAGACTGCCAATTTGTTTTTCATGATTTGGCGGCAATAGACAGTTCTTTATTGACATTTGATATTTTATATCAAATAACTACTTGTATTAATAAAATTTTTAATGATAATGACAGCCTTGGTGTTATTATTACCCAAGGAACAGACACCTTGGAAGAAAGTGCGTATTTTATCAGTCTCTGCTATCCGCAAAATGAAAAAAGACCTGTCATTATAACCGGTTCCCAACGTCCTACTGATGAACTTGGCAGTGACGC
>CAOMFZ010000071.1 GCA_948482415.1 uncultured Mailhella sp. | reverse complement strand
TTTCAGCAGCAAGTCTGTCAATAACAATTTTATTGCCTTCTTGAACACGGAATTGTTTTCCGCAAGTTTCGATAATAGCGTACATTCAAACCTCCGAAAAAAAGAGAAAGAAAAAATAGCGTGACAATAGAAAAAAGTCAAGAATTATTTTCTCTTTTTTCGTCATTAGAAAAGTAATTTATTCATGCAAGCATGAAGTATTTTTATAATCGCCATAAGCTTGGTGTACGGGGTAACTTACGGCAACGCTAAAAATGGCTTAGTGGTGAACGTGTTCACCTTTTTTTATTCTATAAACGATAGCGGCTAACATGATGGCAAAATAAATGAAAATAAGGCTCACCCCAAGAACACCTTGAGGAGTTGAGTGCATAACATTTTCCATAAGTTGTCCGAACATGTTGACCTCCTTTTATTCTTTATGCGAGGGTATGGCACACAAAGAACAAGGTATAATGGCTTAAATTTACACCGTGGTCAAGCAAATTTTTCATATTTTGAAAAGATTATTGCACAAAATATTCTAAAAGTGAAAAAATTTCATAACGGGATACAATGGTTAAATTGGTTTGCCAGAAAAGTGTACTGCAAAGATTAAAAAACACAGGTCACCTCACAAAATAATTTATTGTTATGAGATGATTGTAAAGGAGGCATACGTCAAAATCTGACGTATGCAAAAATATTTTAACTGTTTTTTGAATAGGGAATATTGTATTTTTCTAATTTGCGATACAAAGTTGGACGGCTGATGCCTAAAATTTTTGCACAGCTGCTTATGTTATTCTGATTTTTTTCAAGACATTCTGCAATGATTTTTTTCTCCATTTCATCAAGTGTCATATTTTCTGATGACACAATATTGCTGTTTGCTGTTTCAATGCCAAAATGTTCCGCTTTTATGGTTTTGCCGTCAGCCAGATGTATTGCCCTTTCAATCGCACTTTCTAATTGGCGCACATTTCCGGGCCAGGAATAATTCATAATCAGCGTTTGGATTTTTTCATCAAGACATTTGTGACTGTCGAGATTTCCAAAGCGTTTAAAAAAGTAATTAACAAGGAAAGGAATATCGTCTTTTCTTTCCCTGAGCGGAGGAATAAGAATAGAAAGTGTTGTGATACGGTAAAATAAATCCGGTCTGAAACATTCCTTTTCAATTTCCTGTTTTAAATTTTTGTTTGTGGCTGAAATAATGCGAATATCAACAGGAATTGTTTTTATGCCGCCCACACGCAGGATTTCCCCTGTTTGCAGGGCACGCAGCAGTTTTACCTGCATATTGAAAGGCATATCGCCGATTTCATCGAGAAAAAGTGTTCCTGTATCCGCAAGCTCCAGTTTTCCCGGTCTGCCGCCTTTTTGCGCACCCGTGAAAGCACCTTCTTCATAGCCAAAAAGCTCGCTTTCTAAAAGTTCACTGGGAATGGCTCCGCAGTTCAGGGCAACAAAGGGTCTGTCGCTTCTGTTGCTGGCATTGTGAATAGCCTGAGCAAACAGTTCTTTCCCCGTTCCTGTTTCGCCGCAAATAAGCAGGGAAGCAGTGTTTTTCGCGGCAATTTTTGCAATTTCGACAGCTTCTGTGAGCTTTGGATTTTTGCCGATAATTGCATCAAAAGTGAAATGGGCTTTTGCTCCGGTCATTTCTATGGCTAGCTGCATAATTTCTTTTTGTTCGGTAATGGTAAGAATTGCGCCGACAATTTCGCCGTTTTTCATAACAACCGGGTCAAGGGCTAAAAATCCATTGCCTTTATTTATTTTGATTTCCCGCGCAAGAAAACTTTTTCCTTTATGCAGCACCTGTTCAAAATTGAAATTTATTTTTGTGAGCGAGGAAAACGGTTTTCCTATACAGTCTTTATCCAATTCAAGCATGGTGCGGGCTTTTTTATTGGTTTGGACGATACAGCCGTTTGGGTCAATGGTGACAATGCCTTTTGTCCCTGCTTCAAGCAGTGCGGACATATATTTATTTTTAATTGCCAGTTCTTTGGAATGGAGCTGTTCCTGTAAATGCGAAGTAACAGCTTCTGCTGCCTGACAGACAAGCCCTAAGGTATGGATATGCATTTTTTCCGTATAACCGCTGAGAGATATAACGCCCAGAAGGGAGCCGTCTATGTCGAAAACAGGGGCGCCTGAGTTGCTGATATTTTGTGCCAGCATGGAATACATTTGATTGCCGGGAATATAAACAGGTTTTTGGTCTGCAAGGACAAGTCCGATGGCGCATGTTCCCAAGTCTCTTTCTGTCCAGCGGTAACCGGGAACGCAGTTTCTTTTTTTGAAATGTTCTTCAAGGTCTGCATCGCCGACAATATAGAGTATATAGCCGTCCTTATCTGCCAATGCCATACAAAATCCTGTTCCCTGCAGGAGATTGTATAATTTATCAATTTGTTCTTTTCCAATGGTAAAAAATGTTATTTGGTCTTCTATGCGCTTTTTTAATTCTTTTTGCGTAAGCCGTGAGGATTCCGGAGCTTTTTTAATATTTGGGTCAACATGATATTTTTTTGAGCGATGGTGTGAAGAAAGAATGGACAGTTCCATATCCAGTAAATTTTTAGGTAAAATTGACATGGTATTTTCTCTTTTTTGTAATAAAATATTACAGTGTAAAGTTTTATTACACTTCATTGCAGGAGCTGTCAAGCCAGGAAGAGAGGGGAAATCCGGGCAGTTTAGTTTTGGGAAAGAAATTTAGTGTAAACTTATATTACACTTTTGTGCTCGTATTTATTGTCTGCTTCACAATAATCTTGAATAACATACTGAAAATACACTGAAAAATATTTTGGCATAAAATATGCTTTTTTGTTAATTGCAGAGAATTAATTGAGGAGGATTTCCAATGTTTAATGGAACTTGCTATCAGGGCGGGAAATTATATTATGAAATACCCGTTGGTATTTTGTGCCTTGAATCCTATTTTCCCAAAATGCGCGGACATTTGCGAAATCCTTATACCTATCCTTTTCCGACAGTCATGTATTTTTTAAAAGGATTGGATATTCCCAAACTACTTTTTAATCCTGCCAAAGAAATGATACAGCCCCTTATTGACGCTGCCCGACAATTGGAAAAAGACGGCGTCAGGGCAATTACAGGCAGCTGCGGTTTTATGGCTCTTTTCCAAAAAGAAATTGCCGAAGCTGTTTCAATTCCTGTTTTCATGTCCAGTCTTTTGCAGCTTCCTTTAATTCGCATTATGCACGGTGAAAAGGCAAATATCGGTATTTTGACAGCGTCCAAAAAAGCTTTGGGACCAAAGCATTTGGAAGCCTGTCATGTGGCATGGGATTCTGTTATTGTAGAGGGAATGGAAGGCAATCCTGAATTTTGGGAAACTGTGATTGAGGGAAAACGCTGTGATTTCAATGTGCCCAAATTAGAGCAGGAAGTTGTCGGCACTGCGCTGCATTTTATTGAAAACAGCAAGCTTGATGCACTGCTGCTGGAGTGTACGGATTTGCCTCCTTTTGCACGGCAAATTCAGGAACAAAGCAATGTGCCTGTCTATGATATTAATTCATTAATGCAGTTAGTGTATTCAACAGTACAATGGAAAGTATAGGATTGTATATGAATATATCAGTTAAACTTCGTATTATTTTGGAAATATGTATCAGTTGTTTTTTGCTTGTCTGTTATTTTCTCTTTTGTGTTTTTCAGGGAGATATGATTGAGCAGACATTGTCTCTTGCATTAGACCAGACACTTTTTCCGCGCGCTATCACTATTACTGTTATTATTATGTGTTTTTTACTTTTTTATGACAGTATACGCTTATATAATAATCATAAAAAAGGAATTATCACTCCTGAAATTCATGAATTTTATGAATGCAGTGAAGAAACAATTCCTGTAGGAAGAATACTTGCGTATCTTGGTATCTTGTTTGGATATTTGATTGCCCTGTATTATATTGGTTTTATGTATTCAACTCCAATAGTTACCTTATGTATTGCCGGATTATTGGGAATTAAAAGAATTTTTCTTGCTGCAATTTCCTCTGTTTTGTTTACGGTTTTCCTTTATTATGCAAGTTTTTACGGTTTGCAGATAATATTGCCCGGCGGCATATTATTTGAGTAAGAGAGGTTTCAGATGATTGAAGATATTCTTGTTGGGCTTGTGTCTATTCTCAATCCTGCTTCTATAGCAGCTATTGCCTTTGGTTTAATCGTTGGCTTGCTTTTTGGCTCAATTCCGGGAATTTCAGGGATTATGGCAATTTCCATTTTGCTGCCGCTGACTTTTTATGTCAGTCCGCTTGTAGGTATTCCCATGTTATTGGGTATTTATAAAGCAGGTATTTATGGCGGCTCAATTACAGCTGTTTTGCTGAATACTCCCGGTGCGCCGCCGGCTATCTGTACGGCTATGAGCGGCTTTCCCATGGCACAGCGCGGTCAGGCAGGTAAAGCATTGAATGCGGCTCTGGTCGGTTCTGTGTATGGAGATACTTTTAGTAACTTGTTGTTGATTTTGGTTGCTGCTCCTATTTCCTATGTGGCAATAAAAATTGGTCCCGCAGAACAATTCTGCCTTATTTTGCTTGCACTGACTGTTGTGGGCAGTATTTCCGGCAATTCTATTTTGAAAGGCATGATTTGCGCAGGTTTTGGCATTTTGCTTTCCATGGTTGGGGTTTCAGGTGTCAGCGGTGCAATCCGCTTTACCTTTGACAGTGATTATTTATTAGCAGGAATTCAGCTTATTCCCATGGTTATAGGCTTGCTTTGCCTGCCTGAAATTATTCATCAGGTTGGAACATGCGCTAAAAATTACATCACAGAAAAAATTGATTTGAAGAGTGAAAACGGCCGTTTGACATGGAAAGAATTTAAGCAAAATTTTTACTTGTTATTCCGTTCTTCTGTCATTGGTTCCATTATCGGTGCAATGCCCGGTCTTGGTGCTTCTCCTGCTGCGTTTATGGCGTATTCAGATGCGCAGAGACGAACAAAAGACCAGGACGCTTTTGCAAAAGGCAATGTTGAAGGTATTCTTGCTCCTGAATCAGCCAATAATGCCACAACCGGTTCTGCCATGATTCCACTTTTGACTCTTGGTATTCCCGGTGATGACGTCACGGCAGTTTTAATGGGGGCATTTCTTATTCAGGGCATTACCCCCGGACCTAATATTTTCTTTGAGCATACCCAAGTTGTCTATGGAATTTTCGGTTCCTTGATAATTTGTGATATCCTGTTGTATTTTATTGCAAAATTTGGATTTAAGCTTTGGATTAAAATTGTTGATTTGCCCAGAAGTCTCATCTTCTCAAGCGTAACAATCTTTGCCTTTTTAGGTACTTATTCAATCAATCAAAGTTTATTTGATATTTTTTGCCTTATTTGTTTTGGCATTATGGGATATTTGATGCGTTTATTCCATTTCAGTGCCGGAGCAATGATTATTGGATTTATTTTAGGTCCAATTTTGGAAAAAGCCTATGATCAGAGCATGAGCCTTTCTAAGGGAAGTTATATGATTTTCCTTGAAAGTCCTGTTGCTGTGATTTTATTGGTTATGACTGTGGTAAGTATGATAAGCATTTATCGTATGCGTGTAAGAAAATTCAAAAAGTTAATGGAAAAAAACATTATCTTGGAAGAATAAAGGAGTAAGGTATAAACATGAAAAAATTACTTGGTTCAGTACTGGCTGTTGCAATGGCTGTGACATTTACTGCCGGCAGTAATGCCTGTGCAGCTGATTATCCGACAAAACCTATTACCTTGATTAGCCCTTATGGAGCTGGCGGCGATTCTGATATTGCTGCTCGTGTATGGGCAGAATTTGCGAAAAAAGAACTTGGACAGCCTGTGCTTGTTGTCAATAAAACAGGCGGGGGCGGATTAACCGGTACCATGTTTGCTTCTAAAGCAAAAGCAGATGGTTATACTCTTTTCCTCGGACAGTTGGGACCTTGTGTCATGCTTCCCATTACTACAAAAGCAGGCGGTTTGAATAAGGACAGCTTTGATATGGTCGCCCGCTTTGCAACATCAAATACAGGTGTTGTTGCAGGCACTGACGCTCCATGGACCACATTGAAAGATTTTGAAAATGACGCTAAGCAAAATGCCGGCAAATATACTTTCAGCGATCCCTCAGCAACAAGTTGGCTTGCTTTGGCTTTCAGAGGCTGGATGCACAATAATGGCATAGAAGCAAAAGTTGTACAGTACACAAGCGGTGCTGAAGCTGCTACTGCCGTACTTGGCAAGCATGGCGACATTACCTTCCTCTTCAAAGCTAATTTTGATTCTTTAGTAAAGGGTGACAAGCTTAAATTATTGGCTGTCGGCGAAAAAATGGAAGCATATCCGAATGTTCCAACCTTTAATGAATTGGGCTATGAAGGCGGCTATACCGCCTGGGCAGCCATTGCTGCACCAAAGGGACTTCCTGCTGAAATCAGAGAAAAACTTCAGACTGTAACAGAAAAGATTTGTCAGGACCCTGAATTTATCAAGGCTTTGGAAAATGTTGGCTATACCATTAACTATCTGGACGGTGCAGCTATGAAGAAAAATGTTGATGTCCAATATTTAGATATGCAAAAACTTTTAAATGAAATGGGACTCGCCGTACAATAGGGGGGATTATGTCTATTCAACGTTTTGGAACGCCAAAGGCGGGGGCATTGCCCTTTGCAAAGGCAGTGAGTGCCGGTGGTTTTTTATATGTATCAGGACAAGTGCCTCGTGATGAAAAAGGTGAAATTGTATACGGCAATATGCTTACGCAGGCAAAAGTAACGCTTGATAATTTGAAAAAAATTGTTGAAAGCGCCGGTTACAGCATGCAGGATATTGTCAAAGTTGAAGCCTGGATTGATGACCCAAGAGATTTTGGTGATTTTAATAAGGTATATGCACAATATTTCAGTGCAGAGCATGCTCCTGCAAGAGTGACCGTCCAGGCAAAAATGATGAGTGATCTTCGCGTTGAAGTTGCCTGTGTTGCGTATAAAGCAAAGTAGTGAATAGTCTAAAGGGTTTTTCTATGTTAAGTTCCCAAAGAGAGTATGATATTATTATTGCCGGCGGCGGCATAAGCGGTGTTGCCATTGCTTATGGATTAATCAGCAAAAACAGTCAGTTAAAAATTGCTGTTTTGGATTCTCCCACAGAAACAGACAGGGCGTCCAGAACCAATGTCGGGCTTGTCTGGTGTCAGTCAAAATTTTTGGATAAGCCGCACTATGCAAAATGGGGCTTTTTATCAAGAAGATTGTTTCCGGAACTTTTACAGGAATTGAAAGAAGTTTCCGGAATACAGGTTCCTGCGTATTTTGAGGGCGGTGTCATTCCGGTTTTGAGTGAGCAGGAATATACGGCGAAAGGCGAATATATTGAAGGCTTGCGTCAAGCTCTTGGTGAATATCGCGGAAATATGATTGACAGAACAGAACTTGAAAAAAAATTGCCTAAAATTCCGTTTGGTCCGGAAGTTTGCGGTGCCGCATGGTGTGAAGAAGACGGATTTTTAAATCCTTTGGCTTTGCTTCGGGCATACAGACTGGCGATTGTGAACAGCGGCGTAGAATTTTTCAATGATACTGTTGTTTATTCTGTTGAACCCAAAAATAATGCTTATACTGTCCATACTCAAATTGGTGAACTTAACTGTGAAAAACTCGTGCTTGCCTGCGGGCTTGCCAATAAGCGTTTAGCGCAGTTTGCTGTCAATGATTTACCTGTTTATGCCGATAAAGGACAGGTTTTATTAACAGAACGCCTGCCCTTTGTCATGCCCGTTCCTGTGCTTGGCTGTACACAAACGGTGGCAGGTACGGTGATTATTGGCTTTAAGCATGAAACAAGAGGGCATGATGCCACTGTTATTCCTCATGCTGTTGCGCAGGAAGGCGCATGGGCGCTGAGAGTTTGGCCTGAACTTGGCTCTAAACGGATTATCCGTTCCTGGCCGGGACTTCGGGTTATGCCCAAGGATAAAGTCGCTATTTACAGCCATTTGCCGCAGCATGAAAACGTAACACTGATTAATACGCACAGTGCTGTGACTATGGCAGCTGCCCATACCAGATATGTAGCGGATTATGTACTTGGAAATGATCTCCATGAATGTGCAAAAGAAATGACTTTAAAACGCTTTGGATTTGCAGTTTAGGGGGAAATATGAACGCTATGGTACGAATTAATGTTGATGGTGAAGATATACTTGTCCCGGCAAGTATTAGTGTTGCTGCCGCAGTTTTAGGGCATAAACATGAAAAACATGCTTTTCATAATGGAAAAGACGGCAGTCCTCGTTCTCCCTATTGCCTCATGGGCGTTTGTTTTGAATGTATGATGGAAATTGACGGCGTAAAAAATGTACAGTCTTGTCTTGTTCCCGTTCGTGAGGGAATGGTAATCAAAAGACAATATCAGGCGGAGAAGGAGTAGGTATGGCTGATAATATCGATTTGCTTATTGTCGGAGCAGGACCTGCCGGACTTGGCGCTGCCATTTCTGCTCAAGCCTGCGGACTTGATGTTGCTGTTGTTGATGAATATGCAACCATTGGCGGACAAATTTTTCGAAATATTCACATGCCCTGCATTGAACAGGTTTTGGATAGAAGAACCTTGGAAACAGGCAGGACGCTGGTCCATGATTTTGAAGCCAGCGGCGTGAAATTTTATCCAAATACAACAGTTTGGGGCATGGAACATTCAGAGGTTTTTTGCAAAAGTTTATCAGAAGTAAAAAAGATTTCTGCAAGTAAAATCCTTTTTGCTACAGGCGGTTACGAAAGGCCTGTCCCGTTTAAAGGCTGGACGCTGCCGGGCGTATACACTGCCGGTGCGGCAGAAATGCTTTTTCGCTCCGGCGGGGAACTGCCCGGCAAAAAAGAACCAGTCGTTCTTTGCGGAAATGGTCCTTTGCTTTTGGCTTTGGCTGTGCATTTAATTGAGCATGATGTTCCCATTTTAGCATGGCTTGATACAGGAAAAATCAGCAATAAACTGACTGCATCTGTGCATATGGGCAGAATTTTTCAAGACATGCCTTACTTTAAGCATGGCATGCATTTGGCATTGGAAATTATTAAAGCAAGAGTACCCATTATTACAGGCATTACCCAAGTTGAAGCCTGCGGCAGTGAAAATGTCGAAAAAGTCGTGTATGTAAAAAACGGTAAGAGCCATGAACTTGTTGCGTCCACGCTTATTCGCCATGAAGGCATTATTCCGCGTATTCAAATTCCAAATGCGCTGGATATGGAGCTTGCCTGGGATAATGTGCAGCGCTATTGGTATCCGAAAACCGACAAATTTGGCAGAACATCATTAAATAATGTTTATATAACAGGCGATAATATGTTTGTCCATGGCGGAGAAGCTGCCATTTGGAAAGGTTATGTCTGCGGATATAAAATTGCCGAAGATTTGGGTGTTGTGCCGAGCTCGGAAATACAAGCAAAATCACAGGAATATCTCCAAAAAATGGACTTGCTCTGTAAAGCTCGTGACTATTTGCGTTATGTTTTTGCGCCTAATCCGCAAGTCTTTAATATTCCTGATGATACACTTATTTGCCGCTGTGAATGCGTTACTGCCGGGGAAATACGCAAAGCCGTCAAAGAAGGCTTTACCAATCCCCGTGAAGTAAAAATTGCTACCCGTGCAGGCATGGGCGTTTGTCAGGGCAGAAGCTGCGGTGTTGCCATGGCAGAAATTATTGCCCAAACAACAGGAAATAATGTGGAAAACGTCGGCATACTAAAGAGCAGACAACCATTTTCTCCTGTTACTTTGGCTGATTACTGCGCACTGCATGCATAAAATTTTGGGGTTGGAGTATTTCCAGCAATAATTGCAGCTTTACAGGGAGAGAACTTTTAGCTCTGCTGTCCATTTTTGTATTTGCTCGTTCCTCGCAAATAAAAACGGATTCGCTGCCTTTAGCGGCTGAAAAAGATCTCTCCCTGTATCCTCTCTCAAAACTTTTTAAGTTTTAGAACATTTCCACTTAACATTGGGAATTTTTATGCAGGGGAAAAACTTTTGTAAAAGTTTCTTCCCCTGCACTCCTTTACAAAACTTTTTAAGCTTAATTATAAAATTTATTTGCAATTATTTCCGGAAAGGCTCTAGAGCATTTCCTGTTAACATCAAGAATGTTAATGTAATGCCCCCTATTAGTCAAGCAACTTTTAAGAGAGTTTTTTGATTTTTTG
>CAOMFZ010000070.1 GCA_948482415.1 uncultured Mailhella sp. | reverse complement strand
AGCTGTTAGCGAATTTATGAGCGTTACAGATAAAGACAGCAGAGATAAAAGTTTTCCCCCTGCATAAAAAATCCTAATGTTAAATGGAAATGCTCCAGCTGTAAAAAAAGACTTCCTCTTCTTTACGGGGAAGTCTTTTTGTTTTTATGGTTATGGAGTGTTATCTTGAAAAATTGAGAATCCGCGCATTTGCGTAACGTTTACTGACAGAACGCTGTGCCTGAGAATTTAAAAGGTTTTGTTTAATTTGCTCTTTGAGTTTCAGCCCTTCTTCATAAATAACTTGATGAAACCCTTGGAGGGCAAGCAATTTCATTTTGCAGTCTTCGGAATTTATTTCATCCTGATTTACTTGTAATTGATCAAGAAGAGCAACTCTTTCTTCAAAAAAAGATATTGCACCGTCAACATCACCTCTTTGCATTGCTTCAAGTTCAAATTGAGCAATGATAAGCATTCGGTCAAGTATCGTTAAACTGCTCATACTACATCTGTCTTTAGCAAATATTTGGGTATATTATTGAGAAACAGTATTCACTTCGTTATTAAAGAAGAAACGAAGAGAGGTTAAATATTCGTCCCAGTCAGAGCAAAGAGGAGCAACTTCAAATTCCAAAAGGTCAGCAACTAAAATCCAGTCTTCATTTTCGAGTGCTTCATTCACTTCAACCAGAATTTGTGAATATTTTTCTGTAAGGGTTGTATATTCGTCAGTAATTGGTGCTTTGAAATCAGATTGGAAACAGGAGATGATGTTTAAAAAATTGCGCACGACTTCTATCATATTGCTGATAGTAGCAAAAGCGTCTGCATCATCACCGCTGCGTAAAGATTCGGATGCCTGTGCTGAAGCAAGACGAACGGAAGCAGTAACTTTGAAAAGTTCGGATACAATTTGAGAAGCCATTTCCACATATTTAACAGAAGTGATTTCAACTTTTTGAATTTCATTGATTTCAATGTCTTCTGCCTGATGTGGATACAGTTCCTGGAAAAGTTCATTATTTAAATGAACTTCAGTGATGATTTCGTTTGAATCGTTGCAGTATTTATTGGTTGCATCGATAATTTCTTCAAAATTTGCAAATTGATTGATTTCAAATTCGCTTTTTTGTCCATTAATGTAAATCATTTTTCCCTCCAAAGTTTTGAATGCGATTTTAAATATGACGGAAAATTTTTCCCTTTTCATATTTTTGAAATTATATCAGCAAATTTTATGCCAATATGTGCATTTCACTCTTTAGAGCAAAGAAAATGGGCAAATTGCGTTAATTCTTCTTTTAAGGTGTCAAAAAAATGGATAATTTCTTCCATGCTTTGGGCGCTGTCTTGTAAAAGCTGTTCAAAGAGGAGAGAAAGCGGAATGAAAAATTTGGATTGCCTGAGGAAAATTTTTACTCTTTGGGTTGAGGCAAGGAATTTTTCCTGCGTCTTTTGTTCCGGAAATTTGGAAAAAAGAACGGCTTGTTCTCTTGCCAGCAAAATAAATGCCTGCAATTTTTCAATTTCCTGTTTTGCAGGGAGTAAGGTTTCTGTGTTGACAGCAAGCTCTGCATAGGAACTTTGTTCGCTTTTTTGTAAGGTATTCAGGAGATTTTTATAAAAAGCGCGTTGGCACTGCATCCATACGGCGCGAATGTCCTCTTCTGTATGCAGGGGCTTGTAATTGATAAAGCCGTCTTTTTGGAAAAATCCCTCCCAGATGCGGGCTGTTGTTTCCCCGCTGAAATGTATTGTTTTGTCACCAAGGCGATAGCAAAGGGCAGAATAGACAGCTTCTGCTGAAATTTGTTTTTGACATTGATAATTATTTTGACAGGTTACATTAAAATTGCAGGGGTGGCAGGCAATATTGGGCTCAAGGCATAATTGTTTTTCACCGTAAGGACCTGTATCCCAGACCTGGGCTGTAGCAAGGTAAATGCCAATGACAGGAACATGAAGTCCTGTAGCTAAATGGAGCGTGCCTGTGTCATTGCTGACAAGTGCCTGCAAATTGCAGAGCATAGCCCCTAATTCCTGCAAATTGCTTTTGCCGCAGTAATCATAATAAGGAATATAAGGCGCAATTTTTTGGGAAAATTTTTCCGCAAGGCTTTGTTCCTGTTTGCTGCCAAGAAGGACAGCCACATATTTTTTTCTTTCCCAAATAAGCTTGGCAAGTTCGGCAAAATTATTAATATCCCATTGACGGACAGCATTGCTTGCTCCCAGCTGAAAGCCCACAAAACCTTTACATTCCGGCAAGGTGGCAGAAAAAATATTCAGCAGCTGTTTTGCCTGCAAACAAGATTTTTTTTCAGGCTTATTTAATTGGTACTGTTCAGGGGCAAGTCCCAGCATGGAGCGAAATTCATCAATTAAATTATAGGGGCTGCCGCCGCGAAACTGCGTGACCGCCTGCGTATAGCTTGTCCATACATTCGTGTTGTAAATATAGCCAAAATCATTGACGCAAAAGCCAATTTCTCGAATATTTTTGTTTTGCTGGCTGAGCAGTTTGGCAAGCAGTCTTGTTTTTACGGTTGGGGTAAGATTGATGATGCAGTCTGTCTGAAATTCCTGATGATACGTTTTAACCCATTCTTTCATTTCCTGATAGCTGTCAACCCAATGGGCAAAATCGCCAATATGCAGATTATTTAAATGATTTGCTCCTGAAAAATCAAAAATATGGTCAAGGTGCGGAATGAATTGGGTAACGTCTCTAAATTGATGAAGACAAATAAGCGAAATTTTATGGCTTCCGCTCTTTTTCAGTGCAGAAATAGTGCAGGCTGTCTGCAAAAGGTCGCCAAAGCGTGTAAGGTTGATAATGGTATAATTCATAGTATGTTCGCTTATCTGCTCTGTTGGTTTATCCGTTATTTAGCCTGCTGACATGACTTTGCGCACAATAATTGTTTGATCAGGGTAAAGAGGAACATCGGGCGTCAAAGGAATATTATTTCGTATCACCATGGCGGTGTAAGGGCGCAATCCTAAAAATTCAATGAGCCGTTTCACATTTTTTGCCTTATGGCGGGGAATGATGCGTTTTTCTTCACCCGGCTGCAAAATAACTGTCAGGGTGGGCTCTATAAATTCTTTCTGCATTTTTGGTTCCGTTTGTTCCATATTTACCTCAAGATATGCCCAAAGATACGTCCAAAGACGTATATAGTATACTCATAGAACGAAGAAAGGCAAAGCTTTTTTGCCGGGTGAAGACTTATTTACTTGAATTTATTTACTTTAAATTTATTAATAAATTAATAGTCAAAGTCTTGACAATGGGTAAAACAGCCTTATTTATTTTAATGTAAAAAGAATACAGAAAATCATGTAATAATTATAATGATTATAAATGATTAGAGGAAAAAATATGTCTGTTTCATATAAAGATTATTATAAAATTTTGGAAGTTGGCAGAAATGCAACAACAGAAGAAATTGATAAATCATATAAGAAACTTGCGCGTAAATATCACCCGGATTTAAATCAGGGTGACAGCAAGGCTGAAGAAAAGTTTAAAGAAGTCAATGAAGCCCATGAGGTTTTGAAAGACCCGCAAAAACGGAAACTTTATGACCAGCTTGGACCAAATTGGAAAGACGGTCAGAATTTTCAGGGAGCTCCCGGTTTTGAAAATTTCCAATTTAATTTTCAGGGCGGTCAGGGCGGCTTTGGCGGCGGTGATTTCAGTGATTTCTTTGAAATGCTCTTTGGTCAGCACGGCGGCTTTGGCGGTGCAGGTTTTGGCAGCGGCGGTTTCGGCGGCAGTGCTTATCAGCGCCAGCGCAAAGGTCAGGATGTGGAAGCCAATGTACAAATCAGTTTAGAAGAAGCGCATAAAGGCGGACCAAAAAGTTTTACCCTGAATATGCCGGAAGGACCAAAATCCTTGAATGTCAATATTCCCAAGGGAATAAAAAACGGGGCGAAACTCCGTTTGGCAGGACAGGGAAGAGCCGGTACACCCAATGGCGATCTTTATTTGACAGTTCATTATGCCGTACATCCGAAATTTAAAAGCGATGGCTTTGATATCAGCTGTCAAATGTTTATCAAGCCGATAGAAGCTGTTTTTGGTACAAAACTTCGTGTTCCGACCCTTGATGGCGATGTGGAGCTCAAAATTCCGGCAGGAATGAAGAGCGGCAAGAAACTTCGCTTGAAAGGCAAAGGCATTGGAGCAATAGGTGATGAATATGTTATTATTGACATTGATACGCCGAATTTAAATACAATGAGTGATAAAGAAAAAGCATTATGGGAAGAACTTGCAAGTCTAAGTGCCCAGAATGGTACAGAAAGGAAATAATATGCGAGAATCCGATTATACCTTTCTAAGCTTTTTACAGTTTGTGCAGGAAGCAGAGATTGAAGAAAAAAAATGTCAGGAATATATTGATATTGGCTGGCTGCAGCCAATAGAAACCGAAAACAATTTATTCAGTTCCGGTGATATTTTTAAAATCCGTAAAGCGGAAAGGCTTTGCAGGGATTTTGAAATACCTTGTCACGCAGGAGCCATGATTGTTGATTTACTGGAAAAAATTGATGATTTGGAAAACCAAATCGCGCAGTTAAAAAATATTGAGTAGAATTTAGAATAATTGAGGAAAAATATATGGATATCAATAGATTAACCCAAAAAGCACAAGAAGCTTTTTCCTCTGCACAAAGCATAGCATATGCAAGGGAACATCAGGAAATTGATGCAGAGCACCTTGTGTATGCATTTTTGGAACAGGAAAAAGGACTTATTCCGTCTATTCTGCAAAGAATGAACGTGAATGTAAGTCAATTAAAACAAGATGTTGACCAAATTTTGAATAAACGTCCGCGTGTCAGCGGTCCGGGCAGTGATGCCCAAAACATACATGTGACAACGCGCGTCAATAAAGCGCTTGCACAGGCTGAAATGCTGGCAAAGAAAATGCAGGACGAATATATCAGTGTTGAACACATTTTCCATGAAATTATCGGACCAAATCCCAGCGGGTTGCTTGGTGATGTATTCAGAAAACACGGTATTGATCAGGCTCGCTTTATGAAAGCCACAGAGGAACTTCGCGGGCCTCATCGCATTACCAGTCCAAATCCGGAAGAAACCTTTGAAGCGCTTGCAAAATATGGACGTGACCTTGTTGAAGCTGCCGGCAAAGGTAAGCTTGACCCTGTTATCGGACGTGATCAGGAAATACGCCGTACAATCCGTATCCTTTCACGCCGAACCAAGAACAACCCTGTACTTATTGGGGAAGCAGGAGTCGGTAAAACTGCTATTGTTGAAGGTCTGGCTCACCGTATTGTCAAGGGTGATGTGCCGGAAAGTCTGAAAAATAAGCGTTTGATTGCGCTTGATATGGGTTCTCTGATTGCAGGGGCAAAATATCGCGGTGAATTTGAAGAACGGTTAAAAGCTGTGCTTTCGGAAGTGGAAAAATCAGAAGGGCAAATCATTCTCTTCATTGACGAACTGCATACCATTGTCGGCGCAGGCAAAACTGAAGGCTCCATGGACGCAGGCAACTTGCTCAAACCAATGCTTGCCCGTGGTGAACTGCATTGTATTGGTGCCACAACCATTGACGAATACCGCAAATATATAGAAAAAGACCCGGCTCTTGAACGCCGTTTCCAGCCTGTTATGGTTGACGAACCAAGTCAGGAAGATGCTATTTCCATTTTGCGCGGGCTGAAAGATAAGTTTGAACTTCACCATGGCGTGCGCATCAGTGACTCTGCCATTGTTGAAGCTGTCATGCTGGGTATTCGGTATATTCCGGATCGTCAGCTGCCGGATAAAGCCATTGATATTATTGATGAAGCTGCGGCTATGATTCGTACGGAAATTGACAGTCTGCCTACAGAACTTGACGAAGCAAACCGTAAGGTTATGCAGCTTGAAATAGAAAAAGAAGCCCTGCGCCGTGAAACAGATTCTGCGTCCATGCAGCGTCTGCAGCGCTTGGAAGGGGAACTTTCCGAGCTCAAAGCTAAACAGACCCTTCTTCGCGAGCAATGGGAACAGGAAAAGGGCTCCATTGATAAAGTCCGCAAAATCAAAGAGGATATTGAAAAGGTTAACTTTGCAATAGCTGAAGCAGAACGCAATTATGATTTGGAAAAAGCCGCAAAACTCAAGTATTCAACCTTGCTCGATTTACAGAAGCAGCTTGCAGGTTTTGAACAGCAGGGCGGAGCTGAAAAAGCATCTGAAACCCGTTTGCTCAAGGAAGAAGTGCATCCTGATGATGTGGCTGCCATTGTTGCAAAATGGACAGGTATTCCTGTAACGCGTCTTTTGCAGTCAGAACGGGAAAAACTCCTTGCTCTTCCTGATACTCTGCATAAACGCGTTGTGGGACAGGATGAAGCTGTACAGGTTGTGGCTGATGCTGTTCTTCGTGCCAGAGCCGGACTTTCTGACCCCATGCGTCCGCTTGCGTCCTTTATCTTCCTTGGTCCTACCGGGGTTGGTAAAACAGAACTTTGTAAGGCGCTTGCTGAGGCTCTTTTTGATACAGAAGACAATATGGTGCGTCTTGATATGAGCGAATATATGGAAAAACATTCGGTTTCCCGTCTTATTGGTGCGCCTCCGGGATATATTGGTTATGATGAAGGCGGACAGTTGACTGAAGCCGTACGCCGTAAACCATATTCTGTTGTTCTGCTTGATGAAATTGAAAAGGCTCACCCGGACGTGTTCAATACCATGCTTCAGCTCCTTGATGACGGACGTTTGACGGACAGTCAGGGCAGAACGGTTGATTTTCGCAATACCATTATCATCATGACCTCAAATATCGGCTCAAATATGATTTTGGAAGGTATCAAAGAAGACGGCTCTTTTGCTGACGGCTTGAAAGACAAGGTTATGGCTCAGCTCAAACAATTCTTCCGTCCGGAATTTTTGAACCGTGTTGATGAAACAGTTATGTTTTCACCACTTTTGGAAAATCAGGTTGTTGCCATTGTTGATGTTCTGCTTGGACGTTTGCGCAAACGCCTTGCCGAACATAAAATTGAACTGGAACTGACTGATGAAGCAAAACGTTTTATTGCTCATGAAGCCTACGACCCTGCCTATGGGGCAAGACCTCTGAAACGCTATTTGCAAAATGAACTGGAAACTCGCCTTGCACGCGGCATGATTGGCGGTCAAATCCCTGATGAATGCAAGGTGCTTGTGAAAAAGGCTGATGACGAGTTTGAACCCCTGGCATTCGAAATAATTAACTAAAAAAAGGTGGGAAACCACCTTTTTTTCTTTGCCTTTATCAAAAAAATAACCTATACTGATAAAAATATTGCTTGGAGAATGCCCATGCGTATACTATTATTATGCTTGACCTTTATGTTTTTTATGGCAGGAGATGTGCAAGCAGGAGGAAAACCAGTGATTAAATTGACAACAACTATGGGTGATATCGTTCTTGAACTCAACCCGGAAAAAGCCCCTATTACTTCCGCTAATTTTGAACAATATGTGAAAGACGGTTTCTATGACGGACTTGTTTTTCACCGTGTGATTGACGGTTTTATGATTCAGGGCGGTGGCTTTGACGCTGACATGAACCAAAAAGAAACTCGTCAGCCTATTCAAAATGAAGCTGATAACGGACTTGCCAATGATAAATATACTATTGCTATGGCTCGTACACAAGATCCTCATTCAGCAACAGGACAGTTCTTTATCAATGTAAAGGATAATGATTTTCTGAATTTCAGAACTCCAACAATTTCCGGCTGGGGATATGCTGTTTTTGGAAAAGTTGTTGAAGGCAAGGACGTTGTTGATGCCATTGCTAAAGTTGAAACACAAAGCCGCGGCTTTTATGACGATGTGCCAAAAACACCTGTTGTGATTACAAAAGCAGAAATTATCAGTAAATAATATTGATACTTAAAATAATGAAAGCCCCTCTTTTGAATAAAACGGGGGGCTTTTTTATATTGTTTTATTATTAATTATGCGAACAAGTTATAGTTTTTGATTGTGGGCTGAATTTCCGGCATAAGGAAACAGGGGACTGCATAAATGGAAAGAAAAATCTTCCCTGTCAATCAGTCCTACTGTTTTGTCGCTGTCATAGAGTTCAAGCAAAAACGATGCAGTTTGTTTCGCTGTATGATAAGTACTGAAGATTTTATCATAATCATAGTCAGTTACATTATTCGCAATTTTTCCAAATTCTGTTTTGGTTGCAGCTGGAGCCAATACCTTTGCTTTCATTTTTGCCTGATTTACTTTTAATTCCCATGCAAGCCCTTCAGTAAAGGCGCTGACATAAAATTTTGCCGCGCAATAGGTTACAGCATGGGGAACTATGGTATAGCCTCCGCAGGAAGAAATATTAATAAGCTGAGTGTTTTCTCTGTCTTTGAAATCGCGTACAAATAAAGAGGAAAAAATGGTCAGCGCTTCGATATTTAAGTGTATCATTTGGCTGACTTTTTCTAAATTCTGATGAGCAATACTATCATAGTTGCCAAATCCTGCGTTATTAATCCATGTTTGCAGCGGATAATCCCTTATGTCGCTGTATAGATGAAAAACAGTCTGCATAGCAGATAAATCAGCAGTTTTAATGATAACATCAAGAGCAGGAAAGAGAGCAGTAATTTCTTGCTTTAATGCTTCCAATTTATCTTTTCTGCGGGCAATTATAATAAGGTTATTTCCCCGTGCGGCAAAGGCTTTTGCTGTTTCATAGCCAATACCTGAACTTGCTCCTGTAATCACAGCATAGTTTTTTGTGTTTTGCAGCATTTACAAATTCTCCTTTTATGTGATATAGTCTTGAGTATACAATATAGAGTTAACTCTATGTCAAGAAAATACGGAGAAATTTTGTGCAATACAGTATCGGTGAATTTTCAAAGCTGACAAATTTAGGTATACATACGCTGCGTTACTATGAGCAGGAGGGTTTAATCCTGCCGGAACGCAATAAGAGTAATCGCCGCTGTTATTCTGATAACGATTTATTGTGGATAGAATTTATAAAACGCTTGAAAGATACAGGCATGGCTATTAAAGATATACAGCAGTATGCAAAATTACGGGCTAAAGGCAGCAGTACGCTGAAGCAGCGAAAAGAAATGCTGATAGAGCACAGAAAAAGCCTTATTGCGCAAATAACACAGCTGTGTGAACATAAAACGAAATTAGACGAGAAAATAGATTTTTATCAGCAAGAAATAGAATGCATGGCAAAGAATGGTTAAAATTAATTACCGTTTTGTTGCAGGAATAAGTGAAATCATTTTCATGTTATTGCCAGACATTGTCTTTATAATAATTGAGCAGCCAGGAAAAGAGGGCATTGTATTCGGAAATATAGCTGACACCGTCGTAAACAATAGGAGCGCCTTCCCTTGCCCATTGCTTGACAGTGTAACGGCTGCGTCCAAAAATCTTGCAGATAATTTCAAGATTGCGTAAATGAATGGGCGTGAGCGAATAACACCATGTCAGCGGTTTATGCTGTTCGTGAAAAAAATGTATCGGACTATGGATGAATAAATCTTTCGGACTTTGATTTTCGTATATGTATTTTGTTTCATTTTGGGAATTTGTATAGGGAAAAGCAAAAAAAGAAGATTGCTGAGAATTGGAATTTACACTTTTCTCTATTTTTTCTTTGGCAGTATATTTATTTTTTTGTGTTTTTGAAGCAGAAGCGGATTTTTTCATAATAGTTCCTTTATAGATAATAAGTAATAAGATATTTTCTTGTTAAAATTGATATTTTTGTCAAGTTAAAAATGAAAAATTGTTAATAAATTTAAGTAGTTAATTGCAAAAAATAAATATAACTCATTAAATTTTAAAGAAAAATTAACTTTTAAAATTAAAGAAAATTTAATTTATACTATTAGAAATTAGATAATTGAAAAGTCAATTTTGAAAGTTATTGTATTAGAATAAAAAACAGCAAAAGGGAATAGCTAATATATTGTTAAATAAAGTTTAAAAATTTAAATACATTAAAGTTAAGATTTAAGTTGACAGAGGAGAGTTAAAGGTTCATAAAGAAATCTCCTGCTGTGAGAAGTTTTCTTTTGGGGTGGGTTTAGGGTAAAAGCTCTAAGCAAGGAATTTCAAAGGAAAACGGACTTTTTGAAAAAAGTTAAAAAAAATAAAAAAAGTTCTTGACAGCGGAAACGAAATGGTGCATAAACGTACCTCGCTGATTGAGAAAAACGCAAAACGTTTTT
>CAOMFZ010000069.1 GCA_948482415.1 uncultured Mailhella sp. | reverse complement strand
AGAGGAGGGTCTTTTGAAAAATAATCTTAAGCTCATTGTTTTAGCTGTTCTTGCCGTAGTAAGTATAGGTGTTTATCTCCTCCCTGAAAAGCAGGAAAAAATTCCTACAAGAGTTTTGCTTGATAATTTAGGAGGAAAAGTTATTTTTTCTCATAAAACGCATGCAAATAATTATGGTTTTGGCTGCGGTGACTGCCACCATGAAAGTTCAGATCCTCTTGAATCTGTGCTTGCCTGCGGAACATGTCACGGTTCCATTCCAACCAATGCAGAATTAGCTGAAATTGCGAAAACCGGTGACGGAAAAACTCCGCTTGGCACCATGCCTTACCACAACACAGAATTGGTTACGGATAAAAAAGCCTGCGGAACATGCCACCACTTGGAATTTGCACAAAAGGACTGGGGACATGATAAGCATACAGAAGAATTTGGCTTGGACTGTGACGCCTGTCACCACAGTGATAAGGATATTGAGCCGGAACCAATGAATTGTAATTCTTGCCACAGTGATGCAGATGCCGTGACATTAAAAGATGCTGTGCATGCCAAGTGTGCAGACTGTCATCAGGAATGGTTTGATGAAGGCTTGAAATCCTGCAAAAAATGCCATGAAGAAGTGGATACGCGTAAGGAACTTGTCAAAGACGGAGATTTTAAAATGAATCTTGATTACGCAAAGTGTTCAAAATGCCATGGTGAACAGGAAGCACAGGAACTTGTTTCAAGCCGTATGAATGCTTTCCATGCGCTTTGCATTGGATGTCACAAGAGTATTCATATAGATTATCTTGACGGCAGCAACTGCACTCAATGTCATACTAAATAAAGAAATTATAAAAAAAGTGAGCTGGTATGCGACAACGGTTTCAAATATTGAGTGACCCCAGGTTTCGTTTGGTTTATAATGAAACGAGAAGCTTTATTGACGGTCCGGCACCAAATAAAGTCCGTCTTAATCGTGAGGGTTTTACTCTTCTTGACGGCATAAAAAAGAAAACAAAAGTGTATCCCGGAATGCTTTTGGCTACTCACCCTTCAATGGAAAAAGGGGATTTGCACTCTCCCATGTATGGTGAAATTACAGAAATAAATTACCGCAGTATTTTTATTGATGCAGTTGACCCTGAGGGCATTGAAGGACAGGTTGACCCTGTTGATGTCTTAGCGGAAGGCAAAGAGGGGGAAGAACTTATTTTGCAAATGAAGCAAATGGGTGTGAATACAAAATCTCTGGCACAGGAAGTTGATACCCTTATTATTAATGGTTTAAATCCTGACCCGGGTGTTACCTGGGCAGAACCCATGCTGACACAAAACGGGCACAATCTGCATGCAGGCATTGAGCTGCATAAACGTTTTGCCAAAGCTAAAAATATTGTTCTTGCCGTGCCAAAAGGCATGCATGTTTCCTATGATAATATTGATGTTGTGTATGTGGAACCGGAATATCCAAAAAGTGTGGATGCTCTTCTCATTCAGGAAGTAACCGGTAAAGAAAATCCCGAAGGAGTCGGCGCTGTCGGACTGCATAATCTTTGGAGTTTGGGCCGCGTAGGCGTAACAGGACTTCCGCTTATGGAAACGGTTATTACTATTGGTTCCCAGACGCAGTGGGCTAATTATATTGTAAAAAACGGCATGTGGATTGGACAGCTTCTTGATTTTTCAGGAATTGATCTGCATGCCGGAGATACCGTACTGCGCGGCGGTCCGCTTCGCGGTGAATGTCTGGACAGGTTTGACCGCTCAATTACCAAAGGAACAACGGGCTTATTTGTAATTGAAGCCGGAACCGTTCCTCCCATGGAAGGGCACAGTCCCTGCGTAAACTGCGGTGCGTGCGTACAAGTTTGTCCTGCACATTTAAACCCCAGTACGCTGAGCCGTTATGCAGAATTTGCAAATTACAACGCCTGTTATCAGGAACACAGTGAAAACTGTCTGGAATGCGGGCTTTGCGGGTATGTTTGTATTGCCCGTCGTCCTGTACTGCAATATATTCGTCTTGCCAATGCAAAGATTAAAGAGATGAGAGAATTTGTATGGGAAGAAAAAGAGTAATACTTCAGGGAAAACGAGTTCATTATGAGTAATTTGGATAAAAATTTTCTATTTTCAATGAGTGTGGCGCCTTTCTGGCATTGCGGGCGTACTATACGCGGAAATAGTATCCATACGGGAATAGCTCTGGTATTGGTTATTGCCATGGCTTTGTGGCATTGGGGCATTTCTGTTATAGGTGTGGTTGGGCTTTCTGCTTTCGTTGCGCTGCTGACAGAAGAATTTTGGAATAAGGTTATGGAACGGCATTCTACCTGGAATGACGGAACAGCTCTTGTTTCAGGTGTGCTTTTAGCCTGTCTTTTGCCTGCAACTGCCCCTTTCTGGCTTGTTATTATTGCTGCATTTTGTGCCATAACTTTTGGTAAAATGGCTTTCGGAGGATACGGGGCAAATCCTGTTTCCACAGTCTGCGTTGGCTGGGCAATGGTTTTTGTTTCCTTTCCTATTTATATGGACCCCAATGCCATGCTTTTGCAGACAGATTTTATTGACCCCCTGGTTCGTTTGAAATATTTTGGACCGGATTTTATGGAACATTCTGTTTCCTTTACGGATCTACTGCTTGGCAAACAAATCGGGGCACTGGGAGCAAGCCAAAACCTTGCCGTTATTCTCGGCGGAGTTTATTTGCTGGCAAAAGGCGTTATCCGTATGGAAGTTGTCATTTCCTTTATTGCCGGCATTCTTCTTTTGGGCGGTATTTTGAATATTTGCAGTCCGGAACAATATGTCAACCCATTTTATCACCTCTTGACAGGAACAACCTTGTTCTGTGCATTTTTCCTTGCTACTGACTTTGCCTGTACGCCTGACAGAAGTATTGGCATGTGGCTCTACGGTCTCATTGGCGGCATGCTTGTTGTTGTCATCAGAACCTACGGCATTTATACGGACGGTGCACCTTTTGCGGTTATGCTGATAAACCTGCTCAGTCCTTATTTTGCAATGATTCAACCAAAACCTTTCGGAGTTAAGCAATGAAAAGTATCATAAAAATGGTAAGTGTTCTTTCTGTGCTTTGTGCTGTGGCAGGTTTTGTGTTGTCATATCTTAAAATAAGCACGGTAACACCTATTGAAAATCAGCTTCTGACCTATGTGCAGGGTCCGGCAATTTTGAATGTCTTCAAAGATGTTGACAATGAGCCTATTCGGGAAAGAAAAAGCTTTGCTGTTGGGGACGGAAAAAATATCAATGTTTTTCCTGCCATAAAGGACGGCAAACTTTTTGGGGTTGCCATTGAGGGTTTCGGACAGGGCTTTGGCGGAGATATTGGCGTTATGGTTGGCTTCAATGTCAATGATGATACACTTGTGAATATTGATATTACGACCCATAAAGAAACTCCCGGACTTGGCAGCCGTGTTTCTGAAGACAGCTTCAAAAAGCAGTTTATCGGCAAGCCCTATGCTGTTGCGCTGAAAAGTCAGGGCGGAGAAATTGATGCCATTTCCGGCGCAACTGTTTCTTCAAACGGAACTGTGCTTGCAATTAATGATGCCGGCAATCAATATAAAACATTAAAAGAAGAAATTATTAAAACTTGGAATAGTGGAGCTAAAAATGAGTTTTTACAAGGAATTCACCAAAGGGCTGTGGAATGAGTTACCCCCTTTCCGTTTATTGTTAGGTCTTTGTCCGGTTCTTGCTATTACCAAGACTGCCCAAAATGGACTTGGCATGGGGTTGGCCGTTTTATTCGTACTTGTTCTTTCCAATATGATTGTTTCGCTTGTGCGCGGCATTATCCCCAAGAAAGTCAGAATTGCCTGTTTTATTATTATCGCGGCAACCCTTGTTGTTGCAGTCGAACTTCTGATGCAGGCGTATGCATATCCTCTTTATCAGCAGCTCGGTATTTTCGTTCCGCTTATTGTTGTAAACTGTATTATTTTGGGCCGTGCGGAAGCTTTTGCGGCAAAGAACCCTGTCAATCTTGCCATTGCTGACGGACTTGGCATAGGTATTGGTTTTACCTTATCCCTGACATTTCTTGGTTCTGTCCGGGAAATTTTAGGGGCAGGCTCTATTTTTGGCGTAAAGCTTTTTGGTGAAAGTTTTGAACCTTTTACCATTATGGTGGAAGCTCCGGGCGCATTTATTTGTTTAGGGGTCATTTTAGCGTTTATGAACCATTTGAGCAAAATTCAAAATCGTAAGCGCGGACTGACTGCCAATGAAAAATTAGGACAAGGCTGCACTGTTTGCGGCGGCTGCACTGCTTGTTCCAGAGGCAAGGCATCTGCCTGAGGAGTGAAAAATGGGTATTTTTGAATTATTTATTTCAGCAATTTTCGTCAATAATATTGTTTTGGCGCAAAACTTGGGCAACTGTCCTTATATTGGCTGTTCCAAGCAAAAAAGCGTTGCCCTTGGCATGGGCGGCGCCGTCATCTTTGTTATTGTTTTGGCAACAATTTTTACATGGCTTGCCCAAAAATATATTTTAGTGCCTTTGAATATTGTGTATTTACAAACACTTATATTTATTTTGATTATTGCTTCTCTCGTGCAGTTTGTAGAAATGTTTTTGAAAAAAGCAGTTCCTCCTTTGTATTCAGCCCTTGGTATTTTCCTGCCGCTGATTACCACGAACTGTGCAGTTATGGGAGCCACCCTCGTTGTGCAAAGAGAACAGTATGATTTACTGACAGGCAGTTTATACGCCTGTGCGTCCGGGGTGGGTTTTCTTTTAGCCCTGCTCCTCATGGCAGGTATCAGAGAACGTCTTGAAACCCTGCGTGTGCCAAAGGCAATGGCAGGAACGCCTATTTCTTTGGTTATGGCAGGTATTATGGCGCTTGCTTTTATGGCATTCAAAGGCATGGTTTAATAGCGAAACAAAGAGTAGGTTTATATTATGATTATTACTTCAATTCTTATTTTGGCTGTTCTTGGTTTTGCTGTTGCGATTATGCTTGGTTTTGCTTCTAAAATCTTTTATGTGGAAGAAGATCCAAGAGTTGAAGCTGTGCTTGAAGCATTGCCCGGAGCAAACTGCGGCGGCTGCGGCTATGCAGGGTGCGAAGGTTATGCAAATGCTGTTGTGAATGTACCCGATGTTGCCGCAAATCTTTGTGTGGCAGGTGGCGCAAAAACAGCTGTTCAGGTAGGCGAACTGACAGGGAAAGCTGTAACAGAATCCGATCCGCTGCTCACGTTTCGCCGCTGTGATAAAATTTCGGGTAAAGTGCAGAAACGGTATACCTATCAGGGCTTGCCTTCCTGTGCTGCTGCGGCAACACTGGCACAAGGTTCTGATGTTTGTTCTCATTCCTGTTTAGGTTTTGGGGACTGTGTGGTTGCCTGTCCTTTTGATGCGTTGTATTTGAAAGACGGCATTGTGTGTGTGCGCGAAAATATTTGTACCGGCTGCGGTAAATGTACCCACGCCTGCCCCCGTAATATCTTGGAGCTCATTCCCCGGCGTGCAAGAGTGGCAGTGCGCTGTTCCACTACGGATAAACTTCGTGCCGTTATGGACGTTTGTCTTGTTGGCTGCATTCAATGCGGAAAATGTATCAAGACATGTCCTGCCGGTGCAATCAGTATGAAGGATAACAGAATACATATTGACCAGCAAAAATGTCTGGCATACGGTGATGAATGTGAACTTGCCTGTGTAAAGGGCTGTCCTCGCCAAATTCTGCGTAATCTGAAAGAAAAACAATGTCTGCTTCCGCCTGTGGAAGAAGTTCAGCAAACAAAAACAGAAGAAAATAAGCCGGTAGAAGCCAAAGCTGAATAATATATGAAAGGGCTTGGGCTGTTTAATTTCTTTACTAAAAAAGTTCCGTCAAATTCGACAACTCCATTGGGGACTGTAAAAAAAGAAAATTTTGTACACGTTTCTGATACACAGGTAAAAATGGGGACATTTGTCAATCTTCAGTGTCTTGCTGAAAGCGGACAATTGGCAAAGGAGACAATAGCCCGGGTCTTTTTGCGTATTGACAGTTTGGAGCAAATTTTTTCACGGCATGACAGTGCAAGTTTATTGTCTGTTTTAAATTCTCAAGGTTCAATAGTTGATTTTCCTAAAGAGTTTAAATGTGTTTTGGTGCAGGCAAGAGCTGTTGAAAATCAAACCTGCGGGGCATTTAATCCCTCTGTTTTGCCTGTTCTCAAGTATTTGGAAACAAATTCGCATATTACGGCAAAAGAATTTCAAGAAAATTTTTCTCGCATTATCAAAAATCCCGTACAAATTTCAGAAAGAAATATTCAATTAAAACAAAGTGACAGCATTATTACTTTAGATGCCATTGCCAAAGGCTATATTGTGGACCAAGCCGCTGCTATTTTTGAAAAGCAGGGCATTCATGATTATTTGATTAATGCAGGCGGGGATATCCGTGTTAAGGGCATGAAGTCCTATCAAAAAGGACAGGAAAAAACATGGCGCATTGCCATTGAAGACCCCTATAAGCAGGGAAATTATCCTGCTGTTTTCTCACTTATGCGCGGGGCACTTGCAACATCAGGCAGTTATGAAAAAAACTTTGGCAATGAGCGTAATCATATTATTTTGCCAAGCCTGGAAGAAACAGGAAACCGGCAAAGTGCGTACAATCTTTTTGTGAGCGGAAGTTTCGAGCATATTTCACCAACTGTCAAAAGCGTTTCTGTTGTTGCTCCGACTGCTATGCAGGCTGATGCGTATGCAACGGCAATTTCCTGCATGCCTGTGCAAAATGCCATTAATTATATCAATAAAAACACACAATTAGCCTGTATGATTATTGCAGAAGATGATAGTATGCATTATTCGCAAAATTGGCGATTAAGGTAAATTTTTTTGCTGTTTATGAACGTAAGGAATAAGCAGAACAATAATTATAAAATAAACGGTTCCCATAAGAATGTAGGTTAAATTATAGCCAATTATATTGCTGAGATAGGCAAAAAACGCTGTAACAAAACCTTGTCCTGCCCGAAAGAATGTTGCACTGATTGTTATGCCGATAGTGAGCAGAGCAGTGGGAATACCGTTTGAAATACTGTAGTTTAAATAGGGATTGAGGATACCGTCAAGACAAAAGAATACAAAAAAAGCAATAAAGAACATGAATGTTGGAAGTTTTGTAAAACTGATAAGCAGACTTGCAACACAAAGACCGGCAATAAATAAAAGAAGCGGAAAATGTTTTGTGCGCAGAAGCATGGCTAAAAGATAGGACGAGCCAATAAACATGCCAAAGTTTGAAAAAGCATAAATAATTCCAATAGTTGAAGAAGAATAATTATAGGTTTCTGCTGAAAAAAGTGAAAATAAACTGGGCACAGATAAATCAATACCGGCGCAGACAAATAATGCAAAAAGAAGCACAAGAATATAGGGGGCTGTTATAACCTGCTTTATTTGATTAAATGTAAAGGGGGTATTGGACTTGGTGAATTTTTCTGTCAAATCAGTATAAAAGATAAGAATAAGTGTGAAAAAGCTGGGAATACTAAGAGAAAAAACAGAATAACGCCATGAATACAGCGCCAGATAACCGGTGACAAGAGGTGTTATAAAGAGTCCGATTGCAATACTGCCAATAGCTCTTCCCATGGTTTTAGCCCGTTCCAAACCACTGTAATATTCTGCCGGCAAAAGAAATATCAATAAATTCATGGCAGAAGAACCAAAACCTTGTATTACTCTAAAAAATAATAAACTTGCATAATTGGGACTAACGGCAATACCAAGAAGAGCAGCAAAAAAGATAAAGTTTACAATAAAAATAAAAAATCTTTTGGGAAATTTTGTATAAAGGTATCCTGTAATGGGTGTGCCGATAAAAGCTGAATAGGAAAAATAGGCAAGGCAATTGCTGACTTCATAGGAATTGAGATTATATTCTTGCTGAAATGTAGGCAAGAGAGGAATAAAACCAGGTATGCCATGGCAGACACTCAATGCAATGGCATAAATGAGAAATTTGGGTGAAAACTTTTGTATACGCATTTTTATAAGGCAATAATATGAAGTTTATGCTTGTTGGCAAGCTTTAATGCCTCTTCACGGTCAAAGAAAAGGGTTTTGTTGGCTTCTATGGCTAAGCCGGCATATTTGTATTCGATGAGATTTTCTATTGTTTTCAGCCCAATGGATGGCAAATCAATGCGTTCATCCTGAATGGGTTTGACAACTTTGATCGCAACGCAGCCCCTGCCTGCCAGGCTTGCGGCACGTTTCAGGGCTGCGTCAGTGCCTTCCAAACATTCAACCGCAATCACCATACCTTGTTTTACCACAAGGCATTGTCCGATATCATAACTTCCCATGCTTTTGGCAATGGGAAAACCATAGTGCATATCGTCAAGAATTTCCTGCGGAATTGTCCGATTGGTGAGGACGCCCTGAGGAGATTTTAAAGCAGGCAGAAGTTTTGCCGCAGAAATACAGGTAAAGCCTTCCTTTTCAAATTCACCCAAAATAGCCCGTAAAAGAGCATCATCGCCCTTTGTTTTGAGAGAAAAAATCATTTTTGCAGCGCGTAAATCCGGACGAATATCCAAGGCTTTGGGTTTATTGATTGTTCCGGCAAAACAAATATGGGTAATGGAATTTTTCTTGTAAAAATCAATGAGTTTGGAAAGCTGTCCCAAAGCAAGCAGTTGGAAAGTATCACAGGAAGAAGCAAGGCTTTCATCTGTATTATGATGAAAACCGCAAATGGCGACAAACATATTTTGTTTTTTGGCTTCGTCGGCAATGAGCCTTGGGAATTGCCCGCCGCCTGCGATAATGCCAAGTCTTGAAATTGTTTCCATGTATACCTTTTTTGATGCTTGCAAAATGTAAAAACTATTCTAAAGTATTTTTACGGCACTGACAAGAGCCACGGCCTTGATACCCTGTAAATTTCCTGTAAAGCCAAGCCCCTCTTCCGTTGTTGCTTTGACGTTGATTTGTTCTTCTGTGAGTCCTAAGAGCCTGCACATATTTTTTTTGATTTGCTCCGTATAGGGTGCAATTTTCGGCTTTTGGCAAATAATGGTCAAATCAGCATGGGTGAGCGTGAGCTTGGATTTATTCCACATCTGCATAACTTTATCCAGCAGAATAAGGGAAGAAATATTTTCAAATTCTTTGCTTGTATCAGGAAAGTGCCTGCCAATATCGCCCAGAGCCATGCAGGATAAAAGTGCGTCCATAAGCGCATGGATGAGCACATCACCGTCAGAATGGGCTTCAATCATAATATCGGTATCGAGGGCAACGCCTCCAAGAACAAAGGGTCTGTTCCCATTATATTTATGTACATCATAGCCATAGCCGGAAACAGGCAGAAAAGAGGTTTTTTCAAGCATTTTCAAATCCTCTTTATAGGTAATTTTATGATTATTCGTTTCTCCGTCAATTAAAAGTACGGGAATGCCCAGTTCTTCCATTGCCATGGCATCATCTGTGATGGAAAGTTTTTCTTCCCGGACAAGTTTATGCGCCTTCATAAGTTCCGGCAGAGAAAATGCCTGCGGGGTCTGTACAGAACGCAAAAAATTACGATTGGGTGTATTGGTGACGATTTTTGAAAAATCCCCGGTGACGGCAAATTCTTTGATTGTATCGGAAAGGGGCAGAGAGGGAATAACTGCCTTATGTCCGTCCTCAAGTTTTTGCACAAGGTCAGTAATAAGTTTTGCCGTGAAAAATGGTCTGGCGCTGTCGTGGACAAGAACATGGGAACAGGAAGAGGGGGCGGTACAAAGTGCATTATATACACTGTCCTGCCGTTCTTCTCCGCCTTTGCAAAAAAGAACGGGCAGGGTATAGTTATGCTCCCTGATAAGCGCAGCGGCTTCTTCTGCTGCTTTTGTATAACAAGGTTCATCAGCGGGAAAAACCAGAATAATGCCGTGAATAAACGGGGAATGATAAAAAGTCTTGAAACTTTGCCACCAAAGGGGGGCATTTTGGTACTTTAAAAATTGTTTTTTGATTTCCAGCTGCATGCGGTTTCCACTGCCTGCAGCCAAAATAATTGCATATATATTTTTCATAATTTTTCAAAACAGTGAGTCAGGCATAAGCCGGGTTCTGTCCACAAAATGTGTGACTGTCATTCCTCTAGGAGCAATGTTGCCATTACCCTCAAGCAACCTACCCGAAAACCATAGATTGGGCAAATCGGTTTTCCTATTTGGTCTTGCTTCGAGCGGGGCTTGCCTAGCTTATTATGTCACCATAATAACTGGTGGGCTTTTACCCCACCGTTTCACCCTTACCATTGCTGGCGGTTTGCTTTCTGTTGCGCTTGCCAAAGATCGCTCTTTCTGGGCGTTACCCAGCACTCTGC
>CAOMFZ010000068.1 GCA_948482415.1 uncultured Mailhella sp. | reverse complement strand
ATATTGTAGGCGTTATATGGCTGCGCCATGCCAACAATATGTAAAAAAGCTCCCACCCCCCCTACACGCAAAACCGTTATAGATGTTGTCTATAACGGTTTTGTTTATTATAGCATTTCTTGTCGTTCTGGGAAATTTATTTTAAAAAGTTTTGTAAAGGGGTGCAGGGGAAGAAACTTTTTCAAAAGTTTTTCCCCTGCATAGAAAAGTTGCAAGATTTATTGGAACTGCTCTAAAGCGTACAAACAAAAAAATCGGAGAAAGTTTCTCCGATTTTTGTTTGTATGAAGGCTTTTTATAATTCGCTGTCAGGATTTTCCATTGGGGTTACGGGTCTGGGCATTGGGCGGCGGAAATCAATGCCGAATTCATTTTTTACCTGCGTACGGAAGCTGTACTTTTCGCTGTCAATTTTATTTTCAAGGGCAATGATTTCTTTAATCAGCTTGTCGAGCTGGTCCGGTTTTACATTGGGATTGTTGCGGAAAACATCAAGTTCCATTCTTTTCAGGCGGAGATCGTCAAAAAGAGGTTTCATGGTTTTGAAATGATTTTCACGCATTTCACCTAATTTTGCCTGTTGTTCTTCGGTCAGATTTTGTTCTTGGCCGCTATAGAAGCAGTTTCCGCGGTGAAAATTGTGATGTTTTCTATAATTGTCACAGCCGCCGTGTCTGTATTCATGATGATAGCCTTTGTGGTGATATCCATAATCGTCGCCGTGATACGCCTGTGCATAGCCTGCACCTGTGACTGCCATTGCCATAATGGCGAGAGTTCCAAAAATTGCACTTTTTTTCATATGTTATTCCTTTCTTGTTTTTTTTATGTGGTTATTGTTGAGATTTGTTTTTTATTAGCAGCCGCCGTGTCCGTGTCCGTGACCGTGCCCATGTCCATGATATCCATGCCCATGGTAATCATAGCTGCAATTATTGTTATGATATTTGTATTCAATATTGCTTTGGTTGTTTGATGCATTTCCGTCGTATGCCTGTGCATAACTTACACCTGCTGCAGCCATTGCCATAATTGCGAGTGTGGTAAAAATCTTTTTCATGTTTTATTCCTTTCTTTTATTTAGTTTTTGTTGAGGGGATTTGGTTTAGTTAATTACCGGCGGTGACCGTGCCCATGTCCCTTTTCATGAAGGCCAAATCCATGTCCATGCGGTGCAGGGCGGTGGTGAGGTTTTGGCGGATGGAATTGAGGTCTATGATATTTTGGTCCGTGCCCATGTCCGTGGTTATGGAAGCTTATGAAGCCGGGATGAGATTGGTAGTTTATGCTTATTTGACTATGCGGTGTGTGGTATGCTCCGTAAGCGTGTGCACAGCCTGCACCGGTCAGCGCCATTGCCATAATTGCGAGTGTTCCAAAAATCTTTTTCATATCACATTCCTTTCTTGTTTTTCACAGTATTTTTTTGAGGGAATATTTTATTTATATTTCCAGACTTTTTTCTCTCGTTATGCCTGTTATATAGCAAGGAGCGTGCCAAACATAAAAACATATTGAAAAGATTAGTTTTTTTATTTTTCTTCTATTTTTTTGCGCTAAAAGTAACAGAAAGAGTGTGCCATTAGTATACAGATAGTTTCATTTTTACACGCTTATATACAATAAGAAAGATGATAATTTTATTTTTAATCCTATAATATCAGCGAGATATGATAATAACAATGCTGTGGTGCGAATACCGTATACCTATGAGATAAAAATGTAACATGTGAGTAAAATAGTTACATATGGTACAATCTTTCTTTCAGATACAAGAAAAGCCCTGCATTTTCATGCAGGGCTTTCCAATTTTTATGTACTCAATTTCTTATGCAAGAGCGATAAGAAGGAGAAGAGCAGCAATGTTAATAATCTTAATCATTGGGTTAACAGCAGGACCGGCAGTATCTTTGTATGGGTCACCCACTGTATCACCGGTTACAGCAGCCTTGTGAGCATCTGAACCCTTACCGCCAAAGTTGCCGTCTTCAATGTATTTCTTTGCGTTATCCCATGCACCGCCGCCGCTTGTCAGGGAGATAGCAACGAAAATACCGGTAACGATAGTACCCATGAGCATAGCGCCAAGGCTGGAGAATGCAGCATCTTGTCCTGCTACGGCATAAATAACGCCGTAAAGAACGATTGGAGCAAGAACAGGAAGCAAGGAAGGAGCAATCATTTCCTTGATAGCAGCTTTTGTGAGCATATCAACAGCAGCATGGTAGTCAGGTTTAGCAGTTCCTTCCATAATACCGGGAATTTCCTTGAATTGACGGCGAACTTCCACAACAACAGCAGCACCTGCACGGCCAACGCTCATCATGCCCATAGCACCAAAGAGGTAAGGCAGAAGACCGCCGATAAAGAGACCGATAAGAACAAACGGGTCTTGGAGGGTGAAGGTTACATTTGAAAGCGGGAAGTAACGGGAAAGGTCTTCAGTGTAAGCAGAGAAGAGAACGAGAGCGGCAAGAGCAGCAGAACCGATAGCATAACCTTTTGTTACAGCTTTGGTGGTGTTGCCGACAGCGTCAAGTGCGTCAGTTACTTCGCGAACTTCATCAGGAAGACCGCTCATTTCAGCAATACCGCCGGCGTTATCGGTAACAGGTCCGTATGCGTCAAGAGCAACAACCATACCTGCAAGAGCGAGCATGGTAGTAGCAGCAATGGAGATACCGAAAAGACCTGCGTTGAAGTATGCGAATAAGATACCTGCACAAATTACGATAACAGGAAGAGCGCAGGCTTCCATGGAAACAGCAAGACCCTGAATAACGTTTGTGCCGTGACCGGTTGTAGAAGCTTTTGCAATGCTTCTTACCGGACGGTAGGAAGTAGATGTATAGTATTCGGTAATCCAAACGAGTAAAGCAGTAACACCAAGACCGGTGAAAGAGCAAAGAAGAAGGTTGCCGCTGGTGAATGTTTTGTCACCGATAACCATTTCCGGAGTGCCCCAGAAGAAAGCCATAGTCACAAAGGTAATGAGCGCAGCAGAAATAACAGCTGTTGCGAGGAAGCCTTTATAGAGAGCTTTCATAATTTTGTTGTCGCCGGAAAGTTTTACAAAGTAGGTACCTGCAACAGAAGCCAAAATACATACGCCGCTGATAAGAAGCGGATACATGATCATGAGTTTCTGTAAAGCACCTTCAAAGTAAATGGAAGCGAGCAGCATGGTGGCAACAATGGTAACGGCGTATGTTTCAAAAAGGTCAGCTGCCATACCCGCACAGTCACCGACGTTATCACCAACGTTGTCAGCAATAACAGCAGGGTTACGAGGGTCATCTTCAGGAATGCCTGCTTCAACTTTACCAACAAGGTCAGCACCAACGTCAGCACCTTTGGTGAAAATACCGCCGCCAAGACGGGCAAAGATAGAAATCAATGAAGCACCGAAAGAAAGTGCAACGAGTGCCTGCATGAGGGTAGTTGTTTCAACATGGAACATTTGTAAAAGTGCATAGTAAAAAGAAACACCTAAAAGACCTAAACCTACAACAAGTAAACCGGTAATTGCACCGGACTGGAATGCAATATTGAGAGCAGGAGTAAGTCCGTTGCGGGCAGCTTCAGCAGTACGCACGTTGGCGCGAACAGAAACGTTCATGCCGATATAGCCGGCAACGCCTGATAAAATAGCACCAATTACAAAGCCAAGTGCTACAAGGAATGAAAGGAAGAAAAGAAGTAATACTGCAACAACAATGCCTACAATCGCAATAGTACGGTATTGACGATTGAGGTATGCCTGTGCGCCTTCTTGAATAGCGCCGGCGATGCGTTGCATGTCTTCATTACCTGTACTTGCAGCAAGCACAGTTTTAGAGGTTTTGAATGCGTAGTACAAAGCAAATGCTGCACATGCAAAAACCAATAATAATGAAATAGAAGTCATAAAAGACCCTCGCTACGTTGAAATGTTATAGGAAAAGCTTAATCGCTTTGTCCGACATAATAAGGTAATTAGTATAAAGGATAATTCAAGAATAAGCAAGGATTAAAGCATGCTTAAAGAAATTTAAATTTTATGGCTGTCTTCTTGAAATTTAATGAAAAAGCAGGGTTTAAAAGCCAAGAGAAGTAAGCACTTCATGGGGAATGGTATTCCACCAGACTGCAAGCATTTCCGGGGTAATGGGATTTTCTTCGCCGCCCAGCACATAAACATGATCACCGACCTTGATATTGCTGCCGTCATAAATGTCCGTAATGTCAATGGCAGTCATCTGCATGGTAATATATCCAAGGGTGGGGCAAAGATGTCCCAAGAGACTGACATGGGGCACAAAACTGCTGTCTTCGCTGAAAACACGGTTGCTGCGGCGGTATCCGTTTGCATAGCCAATGGCAATCCATGCCGCAACGGTGTCGCGTTCAGCGGTAAAGCTCTGCATGTAGCTGAGGCTGTCGCCGCGTTTCATGTGGTTTATGCTCAAAATAGGCGCGGTCAGGCTGAGCGCCGGTTTCAGATGAGGAGTGAGGTTTTCTTTTTCTGTGCCGTATAAGGGATTGCCGCCGTAAAAAATTCTGCCGATACGGGCAATATCGCCCATATATTCAGGATAGGCAACAAGAGCGGCAGAGTTGGCAAAGCTTGTTTTCATATCAGGGAAAGCGTCTTTCAGGGCTTTTACGGCAGGTTCCAGACGCTGAGCCTGAATTTGCATATAGCCGTGGTCTGAAATAATATCCGCGCTTGCATAGTGCGTGAGTGCGTAACTGGCTGTTTTATTATGCTTTTTTAATGCAAAAATAACTTCGTCAATATCCTGAGGCAAAAAACCCAGGCGTCCCATGCCGGAATTAATTTTTATGGCAATTTTGCTGGACCAGGTGAGCGCTTTTTCAAGAGACTGCTTATCATGGGCAAGGCTGACAATATTCATTTCTTCACCCTGTTTGTATTCCTCGTCCGTGAGTGCGCCGAGCAGGGGGATAATTTCTTTGGTGACGCCATGTTCACGAAGTTCCAACGCTTCATGGATAGTTCCGGCAGCAAAATATTTGACGTCCTGTTTTTCAAAAAATTGGGCAATTTTTATGGCACCATGGGCATAGGCGTCCGCTTTTATGACAGGCATAAGCTCAGGATGAAGATTTTTTATTTGTCTGTAATTATACAACAATGCATCAAAATCAATTTTTACTCTGCAAAAAGCGTTTTTCATGGTCTGTCCCTTGAGTAGTATTTTTGTATTGTAATAAGAATTGAATAAAATGCAAGACAAGTTTTTTTATATAATTTCAACATGTTATGATATGTTGAAAAATATTTTTTTTCACAAATTATCCTCTTTATTATTCTATGGATTTATGATAACTTTTTACAAATATACTTTGATATCTTCTGATATGGAACCGCGGATGAAAATTGTACGTTTATATATTGTTTTTCTTTGCTTTTTTTGTTTCGGATTGACGGGGAACGTTTCTGCGGCAGAATTGCCGAATTCCATTGCCGGAGACGGAACACTGACAACCAATGATAATATTCCCTGGAAAATTTATGCTGACTCCCTTGTGAGCGTCAATGACGGCGTGGTCATTGAGGGGCGGGGCAATATCTTGCTGGTGCGCGGAGAAGATTATTTAAAAGCTGATTTTGCAAGGCTTTATACTAATACGCAGTGGATTTTATTACAGGGCAATGTCTATGCAAAGCTGGGCGCTGATGAAGTGGAAGCACAGGAAGCAGAATTTGATTTAACCAACAGCACGGGCTGGCTCAAGGATGCGAAACTTTTTCTTGCCGGTCCGCATATGTATTTTAAAAGCAATGAAATTTATAAAAAAGGCGAATCTCGTTATTCCCTTATCAAAGCCAGCGCAACAACCTGTGACGGTGATGTGCCGTTATGGAAAATTGATGCCAAAGAAGCTGATTTGGAAGTGGACAGCTATGCCCATTTTTATGATGTAGTCTTTAATGTTAAAGATCATGGTGTTATTTATTCCCCCTATTTTGTCGCTCCTACCAAAACAACACGGCAGAGCGGTCTGCTTTTGCCAAATTACGGGTACAGTTCTGCGCAGGGATATTATTATACGCAGCCTTATTACCATGTTATTGACCAGAGCCGAGATTTGACTGTTTATGGTACGATTTTGACGGAAAAAGGCTTTATGCCTTCTCTTGAATATCGTTCTCACACTAAAGAAAATGAAAAAATGTGGGCAATGTTTGATTTTTTGGTAGACGATACCAGAGTCATGCACGAAGGTCAGGATGAGGTTGACCCCGGTGACGGCAAGCTGCGCACAAACAGAACCCGTTATTGGCTGAGAGCCATGGGAAATGGTGATGTTCTTGAAAGCGACTGGAAATATAAATACAATTTGGATTATGTTTCAGACCAAAATTTTATCCGTGAATTCAGTGCCCGCATGACAGGTTATGATTACACAAAAGAAAAAACCTATGAAATGTTCGGGCGAAACTTTACCGAAGAAGATGAAGACAGAATTACTCAAGGTTTTGCCTACAGAAATTTTGAAAAATTTTATGTTACAGCGGGTATGAAATACACGCAGGATCCCGGTTTTGGGCATGGAAACCTCAAACGTAAATATGATACCACGGTGCAGCATCTTCCGGAACTTGGCTTATACTGGAACAGAGACAGATTTTCGGAAGATTTGCCTGTTGAATGGAATATGCAGGCAAATACGGGGTATTATTACCGCCGTTCCGGTACAAAAGGGGTAAAATCTGAAATTTATCCGGAACTTACTTTTCCTGTGAGTGTTGGCTTTTTGCGCGGGGAAATTGCAGGGCGGGGACGCGGAACCATGTATACGGGCATTTCTGGAAAAAACACGTCCTTTATCAGTACGCAGGGTGAAAGAGAACGGCAAAGCAATAACACCCGTTTTATTCCTGAATTTCGCTCCAGTTTTTATGCACAGGCTGATCGGGTTTGGCAGCTTGGTGAAAAAAACGCTCCCATTTATGAAAATGTCGGCGAAACAGAAATTGTGGCATTAAAACATAGTATTCAGCCAAGAATTTCCTATGAATGGGTTGACTATGTCGATCAGGAAGACAACCCGTTTTTTACGCTTGATGACAGAATACAGGAGCAAAATAATCTGGTCTTTCGTTTAGATAATATTTTAACGGCAAAACGGAATTATACCGTCCAGCAGCAGGACGGCATAAAAAATGTTTCTTCCTATTTTGATGTCATTCGTCTGCAAATAAGCACCGGCTATGATTTCAAAGAAGAGCAGCGCACAAAGCATTTGGAAAAATATGAACGCAGACCATGGCATGATTTGCGGACACGTTTGGTTTTTACACCGCAAAAATGGATAAGTTTTAATGGGGACGCTTTTTATTCTTTTTATGATGACAAGCTTGACCGTGTGGATATTGGGACAACGCTTTATCATGATACTTATGGGTCTTTTTCCGCCAGCTACAGCCAGCGCGAACCGAATTATAATTACCGTAAATTTGTTGACTATGATAATATTGACGACATTATTCCCAGTCAAAAAATTAATGTTATTACCAATACGCTCCATTTTACTCCCCGTCCGGAACTACAAATTTATATCATGGACAGAATGAATTTGGATACCGGTAAAAATTATGAACGGGCTTTGGGCGTTGGCTACAGACACCAATGTGTATACTTTTACGGTGAATATAACAAAGACCCTATCGAAGAACGCTTTAGTTTCAATATTGAATTTCTCGGCTTAGGATTTTAAAATGATTGCAAGACTTTGCTGCGGCGCTTTACAAGGAATAGACTCCTATAAGGTGGAGCTTGAAATTGACTATACAAAGGCTGGTATGCCTGCATTTGTTATGGTTGGTCTTGCTGAGGGCGCTGTCAAAGAAGCAAAGGAACGTGTGTTTACAGCGGTGAGAGCGTCAGGTTTTAAACTCGCTCCTGCAAAAATTACCGTCAATCTTGCGCCTGCCGACAGAAAAAAAGTGGGGACGGCGTACGATTTGCCCCTTGCCATGGGGCTTTTGACGGCTTCACAAAATATTCAGCCAGTGCTTAATCTTGAAAAAATTTTCTTTGCCGCAGAATTATCGCTGAATGGTACGCTTCGCCCCGTGACAGGAGTTCTGCCCCTTGCACTTTTGGCTCGTTCCCTTGGCATGGACGCCATGATAGTTGCGCGTGAAAATGCCGTGGAAGCAAGCATTGTGGACGGGCTCACTGTATATGGTCTGGATACGCTGACTGATGTGCTGGATTTTGTGTGTGAAAGAGCGAGTTTTACTCCGGCTGTCTATGAGCATGGCACGGAATGGCAGCACTATGACATGGATTTTTCAGAAGTAAAAGGACAGGAGGAGGCTAAGCTTGCCTTGGAAATTGCCGCAGCAGGCGGGCATAATCTGCTTTTTATCGGCTCACCCGGCAGCGGTAAAACCATGCTTGCCAAGCGTATTCCCACCATTCTGCCAAGCCTGACTTTTGAAGAAGCCTTGGAAGTGACAACAATTTACAGTGTATCCAATAAGTTGTCTTCAAAAGGGCTGGTAACTGTTCGTCCTTTCCGTGCCCCTCACCATACTGTTTCCGAAATTGCGCTCATTGGCGGCGGAAGTTACCCCAAACCAGGAGAAGTAAGCCTTGCCCACAGGGGAGTTTTATTTTTAGATGAATTGCCGGAATTTTCCCGATCTTCTCTGGAAGTTTTGCGTCAGCCCCTTGAAGACGGTTTTGTGACGATTTCCCGCTCTGCACAAAGTTTAACATATCCTGCCTCCTGTATGCTGATAGCTGCCATGAATCCTTGTCCTTGCGGCTATTATGGGGACAAAAAACATGAATGTACCTGTACCGCTCAGCAATTAGCGCGCTACAGGGCTAAACTTTCCGGACCATTACTGGACAGGATTGACTTGCATATTGAAGTGCCTGCTGTGCAGTTTGAAGATTTCCAGGGAGAATTTAAAGGCAAAAATTCTGCGGTGATGAAAAAACGGGTAGAAGATGCCAGAGCCATTCAAAAAGAACGGTATAAGGGAACAAACTGCCATACCAATGCTGATTTGACAGGGGCAATGCTGGAAAAACACTGTTTTTTGGAGCAAAAAGAACGTGATTTTTTGAGCAGAGCTGTGGATAAATTAGCCTTGTCCGCCCGTTCCTTTACCCGCATTTTACGCGTTGCGCGGACTGTTGCCGATTTAGAAGGACAAGAAAAAATTTCAACAGCACATATTGCACTTGCCATACAGTGCAGAGCTTTAGACAGAACAAAAAATAAGGGGTAAGATATGAATCCTTTGCGCCATAAATTTTTGCCTTTTTCCTTTGCCATCAGTGTGATTGGCTTATGTTTTTCCGTGTATCAAATTTTGAGCATGCTTTTTTTTGAACAGACTTGTACAGACGGATGCAGCATTTTTGCCAGTTTTACGATTATGGGTGTTTCGCTGTGGTGGTTCAGTGCATTTTTCTTTATGCTTGTTTTGATTTTGTCTTTGTTTGGTTTTGCTTATATAATCCGTATCTTGACGGCGATTGCGCTGACTGTTGATGTCTTTTTGCTTTTTGTCATGCTCAATACTTCCCTTTGCCTGCTTTGTATTTGTGCGGGAATTTTAGTTGCCTGCTCTTATTATGCTGTGCGCTATGAAAACAGACGTCCCCTTGAACCTTATCCGAAAACATTTTTATTGAGCCTGTGGTGTTTTTTGTTTGTGTTATTACTGGGTTCTTCCATAAATGCCAACCAACAGGGCATTTCCTTTGCAAAAGTGGAAAATCCCACTACCAATATTTTCTTTTCACCCTCTTGTCCCGCCTGCAAAAAAATCCTTATGGCTGAAGCAAATAATAAAAATATTGCCTGGTTCCCGGTGGAAGAAAATGAAAACGATATTTGGCGCATTTTGTTTATGCAGGAACGCATTAATGCCGGGGATACGGTGTATCAGGCCTTGTTAAAAGCTGAAGAAAAAAAGCCGGAAGAACGCGTTGAATTTGCGGATATGCTGAGCCTGAAATATTTTGCCATGCAGTATAAAGTGTGGAAAAATACGGCAATAGTCAAACGAAGAACCAGTGTGGTGCCCTACATTGAAGTTTTTGGCGTGCCAAAAGAATACACAAAGACTGTTTATGAGGAACAACCAGTAAAATTGTCAAACGATACACAAATTATCAATTCACTCATTGGGCAGGAAAATGAACTTTGCGGTGACGCAGGCAAGCCTTGTGATGAATAGATTTTGTAATAAAAAATGATGTATTAGATCATTTTCTCATAACATTAGAACATTTCCGGTAAATCTTGCGACTTTTTTATGCAGGGGCAAAACTTTTTATAAAAAGTTTCTTCCCCTGCACCCCTTTACAAAACTTTTTAAAATAAATTTCCCAA
>CAOMFZ010000067.1 GCA_948482415.1 uncultured Mailhella sp. | reverse complement strand
TAACCGTATTGATTTTATTGTAATTTTTTAAATCCTTTTCATTAATGGAGGGCGTTTCTTTTGGCTGCCATGGAAGCGGAGGATTGAGTTCTTTTGAAAAAAGAAGTGCATTTATCAGCAGTTCGCTGTTATTTTTATCAACGGGCTGAATGTTAAATTCTTCCATAATTTCTTGACATTCAAGATTAAAACCTGCTTTTATTTTGAGAAAATCGGTGACAGGAAATGTATTGGCAGGAATAGGGCGGAAGTGAAAAATATTAGCTAAATGATAATTAAGATTATAATTTTTTATAGTATTTTCAGATGTCAGTGAATAATAGCCAGCTTCAAAATTAGTATAAAAATACAGGCTTTCTAAATTACAGCAGGGTAAATTTTCAAGGTAAATTTCATCTCCTTGTTTTAATTGAATAAATTTTTCTGTCCGTAAAGATGTTGCATGCGTGATCACAGGTGTTTTAGCAAGTAACTTATTGTTGTTTTTTGTTAAATCATAAATAAAATATTCTTTGTGTTTACAGGAAAAGGAATGCTCCGTTTGTTCCAGTGAATTTGTTATTTCTTGGCGCTTTTGCCTGATAATGCAGGAAAGTTGTTTTGCATAAAAGGGCGCAATATGCATTTTGTCAGCATAAAGCGGCTGTCCCGGTGTTTGCGGGAAATTTTTTAAAACAGCACCAATATCAAGAAAGGGAACAGCAAGTTCAGTGCAGACTTGTCTGTGGATTTCTTCATGAACGGCAAAAGGGAGATTTGTGGGGAAAATAAGGTGCAAATGTTTGCAGTTTTTCTCTTTAATGTGTGAAAAAACAGAATAAAGTTCATTATACAGCCAAGTTTCCGTGCGCGCATACGGAAAAAATGAGCCGTCATTGGGGCAGCAGTCAGTAATAAGAAAATCATAGTTTTCTAAAATGGCATATTTTTCAAAGGCAAAAGGAATATAATGGCAATAGGAAGCTCCGTGCGAAAAATTATCCACCTGATTGGGATATTCCATTGCTCTGTAAAGAGGAAAATAGCCGCTTGCCAGAATTGAATTTGATGTGCCAACGACAGCAATTTTCATGAATTTTGCTCTGTATTCTTTTTCAAATAGCCTTGAACTTCTTTTACTTTTTCCATAATGCTGTCGCGCTGCCCTTCATAAACAAAGCTTCTGTAGTCTTCAAATATTGTTTGCAGAAATTCTGATGCTTCTTTGTATTTTTTCATAACGATACAATTATCCGCAATATCGAGAACAGTAGAAAATTTTTCATTAAATGCAAGCAGTTCCTGTGCTTTTTTGAAGAAAAGTTCCGGCAAATTCATGTGTGCATAAATGAAGCAAAGTAATTGCAGTCGCTTGCTGTGATACCGGTCGTCAGTAATTAATTTAACACTGTTAAGTGCTTCATCATATTGTTTTAATTTGACATAACAATGTACTAAATCCATCACTGCATTGAGAATATTTTTTTGAGTGAGGAGATACTGTAAAATTTTTATGGCAATGGTGTATTTTTTTCGTGGTAATAAATACAGTTTTACATAGGCATAGGCAAAATACGGATTATCAGATTTTTTTAATCGTTTTAAAAACTCTTTGCGTAAAATTTGATTTTTTGGAAAAGCATGCGCTGCAATAAAAATAAAGTCAACAGGAATATACTGCAAAGCAATATCATTGGAGTATTTGGATACAGCCGTGCAAAAAGAACAAATTTTATGGAATGCTGCCATATACCGGTCAGAATTATCTTGAATGTCTTTTTCTTCCCACTTGCGGGGCGGATTGATATTTTGTGAAAAAAGGAAAGAATTGAGAATAAGTTCGTTGTTTTCAGTATAAAGGGGCTTAAACATATATTCGAGCAGAGGTGGAGGATAGTTTGCATCAAGCCCAAGCTTAAGTTTTAAAAATTTATTAACAGGAAAAGCTTCTTTGGGCAGTGGTCTGAAATGGGTAAAATGTGTTTCTGTATAAAATAAATTGAAATTTTGTTTATGGTTTTCTGTTTCCAGCGTATAATATCCCCCTCTTGTATTTGACCAAAAAGAAATACTTTCAAGATTTAATGGCGGTAAATTATCAAGGCAGAGTGTATCATTTTCTTTTAATCGAATATAGTCATAGGATAAAAGGGTGGAACTTTTTGTGCAGGTGGGGAATTTATCTTTAAATTTTTCCGGCAGGGAATAAAGAATATATTTTTTCGTTTTGTAACAAGCTGATATGTCATCAGATTTTTGTACAGAAAAAATTCTTTTTCTTTCTTCCTTAATAATGTACGCGAGCTGTTTAGATAGAAAATAAGAAATATGGCGTATATCTGTATAGAGTGTTTTTACTCCATACTGCCGGCTGGCAGAAACAATTTTTCCAATGTCAAGATAAGGAACTCCCAACTCCTGACAAACCTGACAATGGATTTTATAATGTTCTTTATATTCAATATCATAGGGAAAAATTAAATGTAAATGATGTATGGGGGATTCCTTAACCATGGACAAAATAGAATACAGTTCATTATAAAGCCAGTCTGGAGTGCGAAGCTTGGGAGCTAAATAATCGCCGTCATTAATGGCTGTGTCAGTAATTAAAAAGTCATATGTATCAAAAATATTGTATTTTTCAATACTGAAAGGAATAAGTTGGCAATTTGACCCGCCAAGAGACAAATTGTCAACAATATTTGGATATTCAACAGCCTGATATAAAGGAAAATAACCTTCAACCCGAATACTGTTTGATGTGCCAACAACAGCAATTTTCATAATATGTTATTTACTATTTTCTTCTTTTTGGTTCTCTTTTTCTGCCTGCAGTTTCTTTTCTTCTTCATCGCGCAGTGCACGGCGCAAAATTTTTCCAACCATGCTCTTAGGCAGTTCTTCGCGAATTTCAATCATGCGGGGGACTTTGTAAGAAGCCAGTTTTTCACGGCAAAATGCCATAATTTCAGCTGCACTGACTTTTTCACCGGGTTTTGGAACAATATAGGCTTTCAAAATTTCACCTTTTGAGCGGTGAGGAATGCTGAGTGACACTGCTTCATGGATTTTGGGGTATTCATAAAGAACTTCATCAATTTCGCTGGGATAAACATTATATCCGCCCACGATAGCCATATCTTTCTTTCTGTCCACAATAAAGTGATAGCCGTCATCGTCACGATAGGCAATATCACCGGTATAGAGCCAGCCATCGCGGATGCTGTTGGCTGTTTCTTCGGGGTGGTTCCAGTAGCCAAGCATAACTTGCGGGCCTTTAACCAGAAGTTCGCCGGGTTGGTTGTTGCCATATTCTGTCACGCCGTCTTCCGGGTCAACGATTTTAAGTTCAGTTCCGGGGATAGCCATACCAATGGAGCCTGCTTTTTGCAAACCAAAAAGCGGGTTGGCAGAAACCACAGGAGAAGCTTCTGTCAGCCCCAGACCTTCGGTAATTTTTGCTTTTGTCAGCTCCTGGAATCGTTTCAGGCTGGCAAGCGGGAATGGGGAAGAACCGGAAATACAGAATTGGATACAGGTCATATCCACTTCTTTAATTTTCTTTTGCTGCATGAGTGAAATATAAATGGCAGGAGCGCCGCAGAAGAAAGTAGGACGATATTTTCTGATAATTTCCAAGAGGTCGGCAGGAACATAACGGGGAACAGGAATGGTGGGAGATTTCAAAACCGTAGGCAAAATCAGGCAGCCAACCAGCCCGAAAACATGGAAGAAAGGCATAACCCCAATAAATAAATGGTCCATGGGGTGTTCTTTGGTGTGCAAAACTTCGAGGAGCTGCTGAATTTGAATAGTCAGGTTTGCATGGGTGAGCATGGCACCTTTTGAAAAACCTGTTGTTCCGCCTGTATACTGCAAAAGGGCAATAGTATTTTTAGGGTCAGAATTTGGTGCAATATAACGGTCTTTGTTATTTAAAAGTTTTTTCCATGGAATGATATTTTTTCCAAAAGGAATTTTAATAAATTCATGGGAGCGTTTAGCCTTGAGGGTTTGAAGAATATTGAGGGGGAAAGCCAATGCTTCGGAAGTTCTGGTAATAATGAACTTTTCAACGCCAAGAGCTTCTTTTAATGGCTCAATTTTAGACCAGAACAAATCAAGAGTCACAAGGATTTTAGGTTTGGAATCATTGAAATGGTGGGTTAATTCCTTTTCCATATACAGAGGATTGGTCATAACAACAATAGCGCCGGCTTTGATAGCTCCCCAAAAAGCGATAACTGTTTGAGGGAGGTTAGGCAGCATAATGGCAATTCTATCCCCTTTTTCAATGCCCAAATCACGAAAGGCAGCAGCGACATTTTCTGCCTTTTCGTTGAGTTTTTCATAGGTTATTTTGAAGTTATGGAATTGTACGGCAAGCGTCTTTCCTGCTGTTTGGGCTGCTTCTGCAAGATAATCCTGAAGATTGCAGGGGATAAAATTAAATTCCATAGGGGCATCATGGTCATAATGTTGTGCCCATTGGGGGATAGCTTGTTCTGACATACTGTATCCTTGTGTAATAATTAGAAAACTTTAGCGCTTGATGATGGGTTCCATCTCTTGCCGAAGGGGCAGGAAGAAAGAACAACAGGGAAAGGGCATTGTTTTCTTTTAAATTCACTGGTTTTCAAACGATGATAAATAAGGGCAATCTCATCGCAGGTTAAATGTTCTTCGTGTATTTCTTCCGGGGCTTTGCCCTGTTCGAGGAGCTGGTAAAGAATCGCATCAAGATAAGGATAAGGAGGAAGTGTATCTTCGTCTTTTTGACCCGGCTTGAGTTCTGCTGTGGGAGCTTTAACAAAAACATTGTGAGGGATAATTTCTGTTCCCTTTTTATCATTATACCATTTTGCAACAGCATATACCCGTGATTTATAAATGTCGGCAATGGGTTCCAATGCGCCGACCGTGTCTCCATACAACGTGCAGTAGCCCATGGCAGCTTCGGATTTATTGCCGGTTCCGATGACCATGGCGCCAATGTGGTTGGCAAAAGCGGTTAAAAGATTGCCCCGTGTGCGGGCTTGGATATTTTCAGGAGTGGTATCGTTTTCCCCATGGATAGCCGGAACTCTTTTAAAACTTTGTGCAAGAGCGTTTTCAAAGCTTTTGGCAATAGCTGTAATATGAATAATATGAAAGGACATGCCGAGATTTTTGGCAAGATTAAGCGCGTCATCAAGGCTTTCTTTAGAACTATATTGGGAGGGCATGAGTATGCCTGTGACATTTTCACTGCCCAGAGCTTCACAGGCAATGGCAGCCACAAGGGCAGAATCCATGCCGCCGCTTAAACCAATCACAGCTTTTTGTATTCCCGTTTTTTGCGCATAATCGGCAAGTGCCTGCTTTGCTCCCATAAATAATAAGCCGTCCGCAGAAAGCGTTTTTTCCTCTGTTTTTTCTTGTATGGTTACGGTTTTGCCGTCAAAGTCAAAATATGCACTGTCTTCACAAAAAGGTTTTAATTGCAAAAGCAAAGTACCGTTTGCATCAAAAAGCATGCTTTGTCCTGCAAAAACAGTTCCGTCACTTGCACCGCAGGCATTGACATAGACAACGGGTTTATGATGTTTTTGAGCAAATTCAGACAGAAGTTCTTTCACAGAAAAACCGTCATAAAAAGTATGGGCAGCTGCAAAATAAACAAGGTCTGTTTTTTCCGGAACCGGAAGGATTGCAAGAAAATCTGCAAAATTGTTTTGCTGGATGTGAAAAGCAAAAATATTCAGTCCATTAAGCGTGAACAATGTTTCTTGCTGAGTAAAATCACCGCATGTTTTCCATGAAAGTTCGTATCTCAAAAAATTATGTTTTGAAAATTCATGTAAGGACTCAAGACTTTCATATAAAATATTGGCAGCTGAACAGGAAAGCTCCTGTTTTTTTATCCGCTCTAAAAAACCGCCTACATGGCTGATTTCATCATATGGCTGCCCGATAAGAGGAAGTGAGGGAAGCAGTGTACAGCAATCTAATCCAAAATCTTTGGCAAATGAAAGAATTTTTTGGGAATTTCCCTGCATATCCCCTAATTTACTATTTATTTGATAGAGATAGAAGCGCATAAGCTACTCCCTGTTTATCCTTTAAGTACGTCATGCATGGAATATAATCTGCCGGCTTTTTGCGCGGAAATCCAGCGGGCAGCCCGCAAAGCCCCATTGGCAAAATTTTCTCTTGAATGGGCGTGGTGAGTGATTTCAATACGTTCTCCGGAACCCATATAATAAACGGTATGTACGCCTACCACATCACCGCCGCGAAGGGTTTGTATGCCAATTTCATCTTTTGGTCTTTCGCCGATAATGCCTTCACGGTGATAGCAGGCAACATCTTCCAGTTTTTTGCCTTTTCCTTCGGCAACAGCTTCGGCAAGACGCAGGGCAGTTCCGCTGGGTGCGTCCTTTTTGAGATTGTGGTGAATTTCCATAAGGTCAGTATCATAATCATCACCGAGCATGGCGGTGAGTTTGGGCAGAATATCAAGAAGTACATTGATGCCCACGCTCATGTTAGGAGACATCATAATGGGGGTTTCTTTGGCGTATTCGGCAATTTGTGCTTTTTCTTCATTGGAAAGACCTGTGGTGCCGATAATGAGCGGATTTTTATGTTTTGCGGCTAAGGCAGCATGTTCCATGGTGGAAGTTTTGGAAGTAAAGTCAATAATAACAGCGTGAGGGAATTTTTCAATGCAGTCTTTTAAACTTTGAGCCACAAAACAGGGTTTGGGCGTATGGGGTACAAATTCTGCTTTAGGTTCAACAATGGCAACAATTGATAAGTCCTCTGAATTGGAAGCAAGGCGAATAAGGGTTGAGCCCATGCGTCCGCCGGCACCTAAAATAATAAGATTTGTACTCATACGTTATCCTTTTAAATAAATATGATTAACTTTACCATAATCTGCAAGAAAAAGAAATAAAAAGTTTTTGCTTTGTTCTAGTGTTGGGTTTATTTTATAATTATTTGATATAATTGTAAAATAAACATTGAAATTACTTTTTTATGGGGGAAATGATTTCCCCCATACCCCACATCGCTTGTTTTTCTTTCTGAAAAACAAGGATACATGTGTTTATAGGTGATTGATTATCAACCGTTTTCTATAACAAAGCGAAGTTTTAAATAAAAAAAGTACCATAAAGGTACTTTTTTATAAAAATGTTTGGTAGGCAAAAAGACTTAATTTACTGCTTCTTTAAGATTTTTACCTGGGGTAAATTTTACAACAGATGATGGTGGAATATTGATTTCTTGACCGGTACGAGGGTTACGGCCTTTACGAGCAGCACGTTTTGTTACTTTAAAACTACCAAAACCTGTTAAAGTGATTGACTCACCGGCAGAAAGGCTTTCGGTAATAGCTGCGATAGTTGCGTCAAGAGCAGCTTCAGTCTTAGCTTTTGTAGGTAAACCAGACTTAGCATGGATTTTTTCAATGAGTTCAGCTTTAGTCATTTTTGTCTCCATTTTTGTTAAAATGCAAAATTTATTCACACCGTTAAAGAGTGTTAAGTTAAACCTAGTTGTTTACTATTCTCTTGTCAAGATTTTTTCTTTTTTTTTCAAAACTTTTTTGTATATCGCCGTAAATCCATGTGAATTCGTGTTTGTTGCAGGATAAATGCAAAAGTGAGGAATTTTTAATATTTCTAAATAAATCAATATGTTCTTTGGTGTCTTCACCCTGCAGTTTTATGGTGAAAACAAAATTCTTTACAGAGCCGCTTTCAAGCCATTGCCTCGTTAATTCATAAAGTCTGCTTGGGTAGCAAGCCATATCGGAAAGAAGCCAGTCAATTTTGGGATAATCTTGGGGACGAAGAGAAAAACCGCTTTTATTTTCATAGGTTACAGTTGGCATAGTTCGTACTTCTGGGACAATTTCAGCTTTATCAATGGCAAGGATATTGACACCATGCTTTGCCATGACCCAAGTCCAGCCGCCGGGGCAGGCGCCTAAATCAATGGCATGTTCGCCTGCTTTGGGGAAGTATCCGCAAAGGGTAAAAATTTCCCATAATTTCAAATAGGCACGGCTTGGCGGTTCTTCTTTATTTTCAATAAAATTAAGTTCACCATGAGGAAAGGGGGAAGAGGTTTGGGTGCTGTATAAAAGCGTGTTGGGGCTAAGGAGTGTCCATGCTCCTAAATTCGCTTCAGGGCAGGGTGCTCCGTAGGCATGCGGTTTAAAATGAATTTTGGGCAGTTCCTCTTCAATGAGTTTGGCGCGCCGAAAGAAATCTATGGGACAGCTGTGCCAGTTGCGTTGGATAGCTTTGAGCTTTTTGCAGGCATCGCCAATGGAATTGATTTCCAGAATTTGCGGATTATACCAAGTATTTTGTGCCCAGACAGGGGGAACAGCTCTTTCTTCACAATAAAAAAAGCGTCCATACTGCCGCAGAACAGGAATACCAAGATATCCCAGTTCTTTTTTGAGTTCATGTTCAAAAAAGCGCGGAGCAATATAAACGCAGGTTTTTTCCATAGTGTTTATCTTAACCGACTAAAACTTATTTTTCTTGGGTAAACAGTTTTTCGGCAAGTTCGCGCAGTTTGTATTTTTGGATTTTGCCGTTGGCAGTATGGGGATATTCTTCTACTGTTGCCACTTGACGGGGAATTTTATGCCATGCAATGCGGCCGCGGCAAAAATCGCGTACATCTTCTGCTTTGATGGTTTTGTTATTGCGGGTAAGGAAAAATGCAGCAATATCTTCGCCGTATTTACGGGAAGGGAAGCCCACAACCTGCACATCAAGAACATCAGGCATATGAATAAGAAATTCCTCAAGTTCACGGGGATAAATATTTTCACCGCCGCGTACAATCATATCTTTAATTCTGCCTGTGATTTTTAAATAACCGCGTTCGTCAAGCACACCAAGGTCACCTGAATGGAGCCAGCCATCTTTATCAATGACACTGTCGGTTGCTTCCTGATTTTTGTAATAACCCTGCATAACACAATAGCCGCGGCTGCAAATTTCCCCCTGCGTATTCACAGGAAGTTTTTCATTGGTGACGGGGTCATGAATTTCCACTTCAATGCCCGGCATTGCTTTGCCCACAGTTGCGCATCTGTCCTCAATGGTTTCATTGGTGGTGGACATGGTCATAACAGGGGAATTTTCTGTCAGCCCGTAGGGAATGGTGATTTCCTTCATGTTCATTTCATCGACAACGCGCTCCATGAGCGGAATGGGGCAAATGGCACCGCTCATAATGCCCGTGCGCAAAGTTGAATAATCAAACTTTTTGAAGAGCTTATGCTCAACAATGGAAAGATACATGCTGGGTACACCAATCAGGGACGTGCATTTATGCGTTTCAACGGCAGTCATCACCTGAACAGGATTAAAGTTTTCCATAACCACAGAACAGGTGCCGTGCGTAATATCAGCTAATAATCCCAAAACACAGCCTAAGCAATGGAAAAATGGCGCAGGCAGACACGCCGTATCCTTGGAAGTCAGTTTTTGATTTTCGCCAATCCAAAAACCGTTATTGCCAATATTGACATGGCTGAGCATAACCCCTTTTGGGAAGCCGGTTGTGCCGGAAGTGTACTGCATATTGACAGTGTCATAAGGGCTGAGGCTGTCCTGCCGTTTTTGAAATTCTTCATCAGAAACAGTCCGGGCAAGTTTTTTTATTTCCTCAACAGAAAACATGTTTTTTTGTTCATCATCGCCAAAATAAATAACGCGTTTCAAATGAGGAAGCTTTTCACAGTGTAAATTTTCCCGTTCCTGTGTGAAAACTTCAGGAGCAAAGGAACCCAGCGTACTCATAAAATTATGTTCGCGGTAACTTTTGACAAGACAAAGGTTTTCACATTCTGACTGCTGCAATTGATAGCAAAGCTCATTACTGCGGTAATTAGTATTCACCGTCACAAGAATGGCGCCAACCTTGGCAATGGCAAACATAAAGGAAATCCAATGGGGCACATTGGGGGACCATACAGCGAGTTTTTCGCCTCTTTGGACACCAAGTGCCATTAATCCTTTGGCAATGGTATTTACTTCTTCTTGAAATTCTTTCCAGGTTAAACGCAGTCCTGACTCAGTATAGATAAAAGCCGTATTCTGAGGATAGAGACTGACAGTATCATCTAAAATCTGTCCAAGAGTTTTTTCCATAAGTTTAAATTCTGACATAGAAATCCAAGTGAAGAAAATTTTAATAAGTATAAAGAAAGAAGAAAAAACTTGCAAGGTTTTAGTTAAGGGGGAAAACGATAAAAAATGAAAATTCTTTTGGTAGTTTGGCTAAAGTATTTCTGGAAATAGTTGCAATTTTACAGGGAGAGCACTTTTATCTCTGCTGCCCAGTTCTGTAAGGCTCATTCTTCGCCTAACAGAACTGACTTCGTCGCCATTCCGGTGGCATCTCTGCTGTCTTTATCTGTA
>CAOMFZ010000066.1 GCA_948482415.1 uncultured Mailhella sp. | reverse complement strand
GGGAAATTTATTTTAAAAAGTTTTGTAAAGGGGTGCAGGGGAAGAAACTTTTTCAGCTACCGGAATGGCGGCGAAGCCGTTTCCCTTATGCCGAGTTTACGAGGCTTAGGGAAATAGACAGCAGAGCTAAAGTTTTTCCCCTGCTAAAATTCCCAATGGTTACTAAAATGTTTTAAAAGAAACGTGAATAACCCTGCAGGATAATAATACCAATGATAAACGGTAAGATATAGGCAAGATAGAAATACAGGAATTTCGGGAATTTCATACCATTGCCGGTATCGGCTTCCTTGCAGAAGTTTTCAAATCCCCAGCCGCACTTATGCGTACAGAAAAGCAGGAGAATTAAGCCGCCAAGGGGCAGGATATTGTTGCTGACGATAAAGTCCAAAAGGTCAAGAATAACAGAGCCTTCGCCAAAAGGATTGATATTATCCCAAACGTTGAAGCCTAAAATGCAGGGGAGAATACAGAAAACCATTGCCCCGAAGTTGACATTGAGGGATTTTTTTCTGCTCCAATGCAAAGCATCCATGCTGTAGGCAATAATACTTTCCATAACCCCGATGACAGTTGTCAGCGCTGCAAAGCCCATGAAAATAAAGAACAGGGTTCCCCAGAAAATACCGCCGCTCATTTCATTGAAAATGTTTGGCAGGGTAATGAAGATAAGGCTTGGGCCTGCGCCGGGTTCCACGCCAAAGGTAAAACAGGCAGGGAAAATGATAATACCGGCCATAAAGGCGACAAAAGTATCAAGGGCGCCGATATAGAGTGCTTCACCTGTAAGGGATTGATTTTTATTGAGATAGGAACCGAAAATCATCATGCCGCCCATACCGACGCTCAAGGTGAAGAAAGCCTGATTCATGGCGTCATTGATCATATTGAAGAAGCCTGCTTCCTGAATTTTTGACCAGTTAGGCGCAAGATAAAATTCCATGCCTTCTTTCAAACCGGAAAGGGTAAGGGAGTGACCTGCAAGCACAAGCAAAATAATAAGCAGTCCTGACATCATCAGTTTTGCATAGCGTTCAATGCCTTTTTGTACGCCTTTTGCACAAATCACATAGCAAATGCCGGTAACAATAAGTCCCCAAAAATACATGGACAGAGGATTTGCAAGCATATTTCCGAAATAGTCGCCCACTTGCTGCGGGGAAAGTTTTCCCAGTGTACCTACAGCAGTATTATAGCAATAACTCAAAAGCCAGCCTGCAATGGGGATATAAAACATCATCAAAACAAAAGGACCCACATAGCCAAACCAGCTGACACTGCGCCAGGCTTTGACAGGAGAAAGCTCATGGTAGCAGCGTGCCATGGTTTTTTGGGAGGCACGGCCGGCTGAAAATTCCATAACCATGATAGGAAGGCTAACGGCAAGCAGAAAGAAAAAATATGCAAGCAGGAAGATAAGTCCTCCATATTTTCCTACAATGTAAGGGAAACGCCATACGTTCCCCAGCCCAACGGCACAGCCGGCAGAAAGGAGCAGAAAGCCCAATCGTGATGCAAGCTGATCTCTTGTTGTTTTTTCACTCATAACAAATTCCTTAATATGCTGTTTTAGATCAGAAGAAGCGAGTGTATCCCTGAATAAAGACAAAGAACATAATGGCAGGCAGAATGTAGCTCAAATAAAAACGTACATAACGGGGAAACTTCATCCCTTCGCCAATATTTGCTTCTTCAAGGAATTTATCGAATCCCCAACCATAGCGACTTGTGCAGAAAAGCAGAATAAGGAAAGACCCAATCGGCAGCATGTTGTTGCTGATAATAAAGTCTTCCAAATCCAGAATATTTGATCCCTCACCCAACGGGGCAATGTCAGACCAGATATTGAAACCCAAAATACAGGGAAGCATCAGAAGAGCAATGGAAACACCTGTCACAATCGTGGCTGTTTTCCGAGACCATTCATGCACGTCCATGTAGTAGGAAATAATATTTTCAAAAACAGCGATAACAGTCGTCAGAGACGCTGCTGCCATAAAAATAAAGAATAATGTTCCCCAGAAGGTGCCGCCTGCCATTTCATTGAAAACGTTTGGCAGAGTAATGAAAATAAGTGCAGGACCTGCATTTGGCTCAATGCCGTAGGTGAAGCAGGCAGGGAAAATAATAATGCCCGCCATAATGGCGACAAAGGTATCAAGCCCTACAATGTAAATTGCTTCGCCTGTGAGTGCTTTGTCTTTACTGAAATAAGAACCAAAAATCAGCATTGCGCCAATACCGACGCTCAAGGTAAAGAATGCCTGGTTCATGGCGTCGTTGACCATATTGAAAAAGCCGGCTTCCATAACCCTGTCCCAGGAGGGAGCAAGATAAAATTTCATGCCTTCACCTGCGCCTGACATGGTGAGGGAATTACCTGCAAGAACAATCAATAAAAGCAGCAAACCAAGCATGAGGACTTTCACGCATTTTTCAACGCCTTTTTGTACGCCAAGGGAGCAAACGCCAACCCCAATAGCAATAACAATAAGTGACCAGCCAATCATAGGAACAGGTTCAGCAAGCATATTGCCAAAAAATGCACCTACTTCCTGAGGAGATAAGTTCAGCGCTCCTGTTGCTGTATGAAAGCAGTAAGCAATAAGCCAACTGGAAACAGGTACATAAAACATCATGAGCAGTGTTGAGCCAATAAGGGCAAAACAGCCGATTTTGTGCCATTTTGTACCGACGGGTTCGAGCATATGCAGGGCATTGCCCATATTTTTGCGGGAAGCTCTGCCAATGGCAAATTCCATAACAATAATGGGGAGTCCCACTGCAAGTAAAAAGAAAAAGTATACAGCAAGGAAGTAGGCACCGCCATAAAGACCTGCAATATAGGGAAAACGCCAAACGTTTCCGAGGCCAATGGCACAGCCGGCTGATAAAAGTAAAAATCCCAAGCGTGTAGCTAATTCTTCTCTGGTGTGTTTTGTCATAGTCTAGCCTTTAGTAAAGTACGTCCTTTTGTCTATCACAGGGAAAGTATAAACTCAATGGAAATTTAGCGTTTTGATTTTGGAAAGCCAAAGCTGATAGATAAAATAACTGCAAGCCCCAAAAGGACGCAGTACCAGTTATGCATGGCAATTTCAATGGGGGATATTTTTGACAGGGAACCGGCAAGCAGAAGCTGGGCGGCATAGGGAACAAGTCCCTGAAATACGCAGGAAGCCATGTCCAAAATACTTGCGGAACGGCGGGAATCGATTTTGCTTTTATCCTTGATTTCTTTGGCAAGTCCGCCGGTTAAAATAATTGCAACGGTGTTGTTGGCAAGGCAGATGTCTGCAAAGCTGACAAGGGCGGCAATACTCCATTCCCCGGCTTTTTGGCTGTGTTCGCCGCTGTTTTGTTTGGCAAATTTATCAATGGCATGCAAAACATAGGCTATGCCGCCGTTATGCTTAATCAGTTCTCCCAGTCCGCCAAGCATCATGGAAAGAATCATAATTTCATTCATGCTGGCAAAACCATCGTAAATATTCTGGCTGAAAGTCAGGAAATTGTAATCTGCAATGGAATAAATGCCAATGGCTCCGCTGAAGACAATACCTGTCAAAAGCACAACAAAAACGTTTACGCCGCAAACCGCCATAACCAAAATGGTCAGGTAGGGAAGAACTTTGATAAATTCAAAATCATGGATTTCCACAGAGGAAGGACTGGACGTTGTAAAATACAGGATAATAATGGTCAGTAATGCCGTTGGCAGGGCAATTTTGGAGTTAAAGATAAATTTATCTTTCATTTCACAGTCTTGTGTTCTTGTGGCAGCAATAGTGGTGTCAGAAATCATGGAAAGGTTATCCCCGAACATGGCGCCGCCGACAATGACGCCCAGCATAAGGGGGGTGCTGATTTCTGTCTGGGCACAAATGCCAAGACCAATAGGAGCAATGGCAGCGATTGTTCCCATACTTGTGCCCATGGCTGTGGCAATAAACGCCGCAATAATAAAGAAACCGGGAACAATAAAATCAACAGGAATGAGAGATAAGCCAAAGTTAACCGTTGCGTCAACGCCGCCAATGGACTTTGCGACTGTCGCAAAAGCACCTGCCATGATATAAATAAAACTCATGGTAATAATGTTGCTTTCGCCAACACCCTGCAGAAAAAGGGCTATGCTTTGATTGAGCTTTCCTTTAAATTGCATGATGGCAATGACAATGGCAGGAAGAATAGCAACAGTGGCAGAAAGCTGATAAAAAGCCATGCTGACATCCTGAAAGGTTAAATAAGCACCTGTTCCGATGAAAAGAATTAAAAATACAATAAGCGGCAGCAACGCAGAAGCTTTAGGACTTGGTGTATTCATGGTAGTTCCCCATTTTATCGTTAATATGAAGTATTACTATATCAAAATATCTTAATATGCAAGTTTTTTTATACAAAATTGGTAAAAATTTTTTGTAACATCATAACAAAGGAAAGTGTTTTTATAAAAAATTCTATTTATGTGAAGAATAATCCTGAATAAATTATCAGGAAAAACTCTTTTTGAAAAAAGGGAAGAAAAACGAAGAACAGAATTTACAAAATTGTAAAAGTATATTCTTTCATGTGGGAGCGGCAGCCGTCAGCGAAAAATGAGCTTGACGAATAGCGGCAGCAGAGCTAATGATTATCCCTGAATAAGAATTAACTTTCAATGTTTACAAAACAAGCTATATATCCCATACCCAGCGATTAAATACTCTGTAAAACAGAGAAATATAGGCATAGTATGCGGTTGGATCAATTAAAACTGTTGCTGCTTTTGGAACGATACGGCACACTTTCAGCCGTTGCCAAAGAATTAAACACGACCCAGTCAACCATAAGCTATAATTTAAAAGAACTGGAACGAGAACTGGATACTGCCCTTTTCATCCGTGAGGGAAATCACCTCAAATTTTCCCCTAAGGGGCGCCAGCTTATCCCCCATATTGAAAATATTGAACAAGCCAAAAAAAATATTCTCAACATCGCCAAAAAAACACTGGCAGATAATGTTCTTTCTGGAAATATGCTTATTGGTTATGATTCCCATTCCTGCGGAAAATTTCTTGTGGAGGCGCTTATCCAGCTCAAAAAGGATTTTTCCGGTATCACCGCTTCCATGGACAGGGCTGAATATAATACCCTTATTGAAAAAATCACCTACAAGGAATTTAATGCCGGAGTAATTCAGACAAACAGTCTGAATGAAGTGGAAATTCTCAATCTTATTTTATCCCATTCGTTAAATCATCAGATTTTATTTTCTGAAGATATTTTTTTTGTGGCAGGGGAACAGCACCCTCTCTGCAAAAAAGAGCACTGCACTCTTGCAGAACTTATGCAGTATCAATTTGTTACCAGCAAAAAATTTTCTGAAAACCTCTACACAAAATTTCTGCAAAAAAACGGGAATAATAAGCCAATTCTTTTTATTCCTGACTACCAAAGCCAGCATAAGCTTCTGGAACAATGCAGTTATATTACGTTTATGCCTTACACTGCCTATCATGAAACGGTTATTAATTATAAATACAAATTAAAGATTATCAACATTGATGACTTTGTGTGCAAAAGCAATTACTGGCTTCTTTCCAGCAATAATCAGTCTTCCGCAGAACAGGAAATGCTGAGTGCATTGTATCATTCCATGCAAACTCTTTTATCGGAGAAGAAATAATGCGTTTATTGCAACTGCAAATTCTCTCCATGCTGAAAAAAGAACATTCCCTTGTCAATGTTGCGAAAAAACTTTTTATTTCGCAGCCTTCCATAAGCACGGCGCTAAAAGAACTGGAACAGGAACTGGGCTGCTCCCTGCTTGAACGCACCAACAGAGGAATGAAATTTACTTCAACTGGCAAGGAAATATTGCAGCAGGCACGCATCATTTTGGATGAGTGTGAAAATATCAGGAAAGAATGTCAAAAATCAACAGAAAATACCATTCCCAAAATCCGCCTTGGGCTTGAACCTGATGCGACAAAGGAACTTTATGCCCAATTACTTGTCCTTGCTGAAAAAAATAAAAAAATTGACTTGGAAAGCTCTTTTGACAGCCGCGATAATCTTATTGCAAAACTCTGTGATGATAAATTAGATGCCTGCATTATGTCCATAGCACAAAAAGAATATGAACCCAGCCTCTGGAAATTAATTACAGAACACGCTTTATCTTTTGATATTCTTGCAAGACAGGAAATCTGTTTCATTTCTTCTGAAAACCACCCTCTTCAGGAAAAAGCATCGCTTTTCCTGGAGGATATTTTACAGTATTCCTTTGCCCTGACAGAACGCCGGGACAAATACTTTATGGATTTATTTGAAGATACTGCAAAAAATAAATATGTTACCTATATTCATGACCCGGAAAGCTATTTTACTTTTTTGCAGCATACAGACACTGTCGGTATCTGTGCCTGTCATAAAACTGCACAATATAATGCCCGCTATGGGAACAATTTAAAACCGCTTTTTGTACAGGATTTTACTTTCTGCTACCTGACAATATGCTGTTACCATGAAATAAAAACCAATAACCCCCTGATAAAACTTCTTAAAACTCTCAAGAAAATAGCCCGGTAACAAACAATGCGCTCTGTTTTTACAGGGCTTTTTTTTTTTTTTTCACTGCACCATGCTTTTTCACTGTCTTGTGAATAAAATAATTTGCCAATAAACTAAAGACACAATTAAAAATAAAGATAATATTTATACATAGTTATAAATAAAATATTTTCTCTTTTCTTCTCTTATCTGCTCTTTCTTTGTAAAAAAAGAAACGTATTCTGATATAGCTAAATTCGATAGTTAACTCAAAAATTTAATATTTGACCAGGAAACAAGCCACATATAGGGTATACTTACAGAAAAAATTTAAGACATAAAATTTTTATTTGTTAAAAAACGAACAAAACAAAAACGAGGAAACTATGATTACAAAAATTGATCAAGAAAAATGCAAAGGCTGTGGCGTCTGCATAGACATCTGTCCTGCGGATATTATTAGATTTAATGAAAATAAAAAAGCATACATAGCTTATAATGATGACTGTATGACTTGTTATCTTTGCGAACGCAACTGTGTTCATCAGGCAATTTTTGTGCATCCGTTCAAAGAATTGCTGCCGGATTGTTTTTAATCATAAAAAAAAGGAGTATGATATGACTGCTATTGAAAATAAACTCGTTCAAACTGATGTATTAATTATTGGCGGAGGCCCTGCCGGCATGTGGAGTGCTAAACGCCTCAAAGAACTTGATGAGAATTTAGGCATTATCATTGTTGATAAGGGCGGCAAATGGGGCGGACAAATGACTATTTCAGGCGGTGATTTTGACGCTGTTTTGCCCGGCGAAGATGTTTCAGACTGGGTAAAAGATTTAATTTATTATTATGACGGGTTATGTGAACAGGACATTGTCGAAAAACTTTTTTCTCTCTCCTATGACCGCATGGTTGAATATCAGGAACTTGGCTGTACATTTTTGCGGAAAAAGGATGGCTCGCTCAAGGGCGTTCCGCAACGCGGACTTGACCATGTAAAACTCTATCCTGCCCAGTATAAAGGACGCGGCGGAGAAGAAATGTTCAAGAACCTTTCTTCTGCAATTTATAAAAAAGGTGTCAAGCGCATAGGCAGAATTATGATAACCAATCTGCTCAAAGACGGGGATAAAATTGCCGGAGCAGTAGGTTTTGATATCAGAAGCGGTGAATTTTATATTTTTGAAGCAAAAACCGTTATTCTCTGCTGCGGAAATTCTGGCTGGAAACCTTCCTATGGAAAGAACCTTGCCACAGGCGAATGTCTTAAAATGGCATTTGAAGCAGGTGCTGAACTTCGCAATTTTGAATTTACCAAAGTTTGGAATGTTCCAAAACTTTTCAGTTGGGAAGGCCAAACAACGCTTATGCCTCTTGGGGCACGATTTGTGAATAAACACGGCGAAGCATTTATGGATAAATACTCACCTGTGCTTGGTGCTAACACTGACCCTCATTATATTACCATTGCCATGGCAAAAGAAGCACTTGCCGGCAATGCGCCTATTTATTTTGATATCAGTAAAATTAAAGAAGAAGATGTTGTACTCATTAAACCTCAAATCGGCTGGCAATTAATGAACCATGAAAAACTCTGTGCTCTTGGAATAGACTTCTTCAAAGATAATACTGAGTGGAATCCGCAATTAAATGAATTGCTTGCCGGTATTGTTACAGACATCAACGGAGCAACCTGCGTTCCGGGATTGTATGCAGCAGGCAGATCTCGCAGTATTGACCCCGGCGTATATATTGGTGGTTTTGCTCTTTCAACTACTTCTACAACAGGCTATTTAGCCGCAGAAGCAGCCTATGCTTATATGCAGGGGCTTTCCCAAACACCAAAAGCAAACCATGACCAAATCGACCAGTATAAAAATGGAATTTACTTCTGGCTTGACAATGGCGGTATTGCACCAAAAGATGTTATGCGGAAAATCCAGCAAATCGTTTTCCCTTATGATGTAAGTATATTAAAGACAGAAGAAAGTCTCAGCAAGGCATTAACCCGTTTGGAAAATATCAACAAAGATTTTATTGGCAGAATGGGAGCTTCTGATCCGCATTATTTGATGAAAGTATGGGAAACCGCGGCAACTTCCTTTATTACCGAACTCTATCTCAAAGCTTCCCTTGAACGTAAAGAATCCCGTGCCGGACACTATCGTGACGATTATCCAAATAGATCTGAAAATGGTCTTTATTGGCTGCATGTCAAGAAAAATGCCAATGGAGAGGCTAAAATGTATAAAAAGGCTGTTCCTCTTGATACATACAAATATCCAATAACAAGATATTACGGGGACAATTTTAAATTTTAACCCTGCCATATCCATAAAACAAGCTCTTTCCGCACTATTGGAGGAAATATGACTAATACGGCTGCTCTTACAGTAAAATCCCGTAAAAATTTAATGTATTATATCAATTCTGCTGTAACTATACTCATTATGTTTGGTTTTGGCTATTTGCCTGCTCTTGAGCCTATCACTCCGCTTGGTATGAAAGTCCTCGGCATTTTTATTGCTCTGCTGTATGGCTGGACTTTTGTAGATCAGGTATGGCCCAGTATTTTAGGTATGATAGCCTTAAGTCTTACTGGCTATATGTCACTCAATAAACTCATGGCTGCCGGATTTGGAAGCAATACCATTATGCTGATGTGGTTCATGCTCCTTATTGCAGCTCTGGTTGATTCTGCTGGTGTCAGCAAATTCCTTGCAACCTATTTTATCACCCGAAAACCTGTGCTTGGCAAACCATGGGCTTTGATTACAACATTTTTCTTTACGACTTTTATCATTTCAGCAATGACCTCTACTGTTCCGGCTATTATTGTTTGCTGGGGAATTTTATACAGCATCATCAAACAATTGGGCTATAAAGCAGGAGATTCCTTTACTTCCTTTATGGTTGTCGGCGTTGTATTCTGCTGTCTGATAGGATTATCCCTCTTGCCTTGGAAAACTGTACAAATGGTTGTGCTTGGCATGTTTGAAACTATGGCAGGCTATAAAATAGATTATCTGAAATATGTTGCAGTAACATTTCCCGTTAGTATTGCTGCCATTATGCTTTATGTTTTAGTTGGGAAATTTGTCTTCAAACCGGATGTCAAGAAGCTTGAACAAGTAACAAAAGACTCTTTTGATCCTAATGATCTTAAAATCGATTATAAACAAAAAATCATTATTGGTCTGCTCTGTGCCTTGGTTTTCTTCCTTCTTATTCCAAGCTTGCTTCCAGGTTCCTGGGCGGTTACCAAAGTTCTTAAAGGTTTAGGGGCTCACGGGATTGCATTTCTTGTTCTGGGTATTTTGGTATTCCTTCGTTTTGATGGTATTTCCATGATTAATATCAGAAAATGTGCCGGACAAATGCAATGGGATTCCATATATCTGACTGCAGCCATGCTGCCTTTTGCTAATGCCCTCAATGCAGAAGCTACAGGCATCAACAGCTTTCTCATTGAAAAATTCAATATCCTCTTTTCCGGCATTTCTCCTTTTCTCTTCATTTTCCTGGTTATCATCATTGCCATGATTGCTACACAATTTATGAACAACGCCATTTGCGGCGGCATTATGTTCCCCATTATTTATCCTTTTGCTGTAGCAATTAATGTTGACGCCGGCATGATAACTGTCCTCATGATATATTGTTTGGTTATGGCTGTACTTACTCCTGCGGCTTCTCCTATGGCTGCCCTCATGTTTGCCAATAATGAATGGGTGACAACCAAAGAAGTCTATAAATACATTACACCGGGCATTTTCATTGTTTTTGTGAGCGTTTGTCTTGTTGGTATTCCTGTTGCATATATGATATTTTAACAAAAACAATGTATATTGAAATCCAAAATTCTCCTTAACAAAAAGTGCAGCTGCCCAATGCACACCCAAAAAGGCAAGGACTTTTCCGAAGTCCTTGCCTTTTTGCTTTTCAAATATTTCCGAAAATGATTGCAATTTATTTTCTTGGGGGAATTATTTTCCTCAAAAAATCAAGCAATCCCTTTGGGCTTGATTTTTTCGCTACCGAAGGCGAC
>CAOMFZ010000065.1 GCA_948482415.1 uncultured Mailhella sp. | reverse complement strand
AGTTTTGAGAGAGGGTACAGGGAGAGAACTTTTTCAAAAGTTCTTTCCCTGTAAAATTGCAATTATTACTGGAAACTCTCTAGTTTTTTAATTATACCAAATCCATAAGGGCATAGGTGAGCTGGGCAGTGATAAAGTCAGAAAGGACGCTGTCTTTGCGCGGAGCAAGTTCGACTACGTCAAAGCCAACCAGTTCGCGGTGTTCTGCTGTTTTTTTAGCTAAGTTTAAGGCTTGATACCAGCCAAGTCCGCCGGCAACAGGCGTGCCTGTATCAGGAATAATAGAGGGATCCAAGCCGTCCACATCAAAGGTGATGAATATTTTATTGGGGAAATTTTCAGGAATGAGATTTTCCGGAATAGGGTTTTGGCATAAATGTTCAGCGTCCCAGCTTTGAACATGGTATTTTTTTCTGGCTTCATATTCTTCAAGGCAATATGCTCTGTTTCCAAGCTGTACAAGGGGCAGACCCAAATCATCAACTGCGCGGCGCATCACGCTGGCATGGCTCCATTTGGTGCCTGAATATTCGTTGCGTAAATCAGCATGGGCATCAAACTGCACCACGCCAAATGTGCCGTATTTTTCTTTGAGTGCTTTCAAGGAGCCATATGTAATACTGTGTTCGCCGCCAAGCAAAACAGGAAATTTACCCAATGCTAAAACTGTTTTCGTCGCCTCATAAATATTTTCCATAACTTTTTCTGCTTCATGCTTGCAGTCAACAGGAAAATGGGTGAAAATGCCTTTTTCACCGGGGCAGCTGTGTCCGTTGAAAAGTTCCAGTTGGTCGGAAGCTTCCAGTATGGCATCAGGACCGTTTGCAGTGCCGCCGCCATAGCTGACACTTGCTTCATAGGGAACAGGAATAACATGAAAAAAGCAATCTTCAGCTTTTCTTGCTTCAACTTCTGAACCCAAAAAACGTTTAGCATATTCTTGCATGATTATTCCTTATAATTGTTTTAATGTTTGGAGAAGTTTCTGACTTGCCGCATAACAGGCTTCATCGTCATCGTGCTGGCTTTCCAGAATTTGAACGGCTTTTTCTTTGAACTGAGGTTTTGCTTTGACGAAAATGCCCACAGCTTCATAGCAGGTCAAACGAAGCGGAGCATGGTCGCAGTAATTGCTGTCGCCTTCTTTATCGTGGATATAGGAAAGGAGCACATTGCCGTAAATTTTTGTCAGCTGGTCGCTGTGGGCAACGGACTGTGCAAAAGCCATAGGGATCCCCCAGCCTATATTGCCCGATTCCTCGTTCATATGCCACATAAAGCGGCGCATACAAACTTGTGCCTGCTCCTTGTCTTTTTCAAAAAGTCTGGCAATGCTTATGCCAATGGCAAGGCTCGCTTTATCGGAAATACTTTTTTCCTGCGGAAGGCAAGCAAAAAGGGCATTGATAACTTCCATTTCCGGCACATTCATGAGCTGTGGGGGTAAATAATTTTCTTCTGTAATTGTATTGTGCTGAAACCATGCACGAATTAAATTTTTATTGGTTCTAAATGTAGACATAGTTCTATCCTTAAGTATAGTATAAACATGGTAGTAATGATTTTTTAGAAGTCAAGTTTTTATTTCTTTAAGAAAATTTTGATTTTTCCAAAAAAATGCTTGACTTTATTTCAAAAGCAAGTGAAAAGACTATGTTGTATTCAGGAAATCGCAACAAAATTTAAGAGTATAGATTTACGCAATAAGGACTTGGAGGTCATAATGAGTACACCTAATAAAATCTTAGAAGGTGCTGTAAAAACTGACAATGGTGTAGAATTAAACGGTGTAGTTTTACAACCAGTTACTGAACAATGCAATGGCTGTGACCGTGTTCGCACCTTTGAAGGTCAAGAATTTTGCAGCAGTTATGCTGTTCCTGCTAAGAAGTGGACTCTTGGAAGATGCAACTTTGCTACACACATCAAAGTTGAAGTTGCTGCAAAAGCTAAAGTTAACCCACTTAAAGCTTCTAAACGTGCTGCAAAAGGTCGTTAATAGACCATACATTTTTTTCAAGCCCTTTTTCGAGGGCTTTTTTTTTGCCTTCTGCACAAATCCTTTGCATAAATTTCTATTCTTTTTTATACTGTTCTAAGCTGCATACAAGGAATTATCATGAAAAATACTCTCATAAACGCACTGTCAAATGCCCGCGACGAAGTTATTTTTTTACAGCAATCTTTAACCAAATTTCCTGCTTTTGGACCGAATGAAGGGGGAATTGGTGAATATCATAAAGCGAAATGGATAGAAGAACTTGTGCGTTCCTGGGGTGTGACCGATATTGAACATTATGATGCTGTTGATGAGCGCGTTCCCAGTAAAATCAGACCCAATCTGGTTATTCGTCATAAGGGAAAATCCGACAGAACTCTTTGGATAATCGGGCATATGGACGTTGTGCCTGCCGGAAATGAAAGTTTATGGCATACGCCGCCTTTTGAAGCAGTACTCGATAAGGAAAATCCTGATATTATCCGTGGCCGCGGAGTTGAAGATAATCAGCAGGCCATAGTGACAGGGCTTTTGATTTTGCATGAACTTGTGAAAAATTCCTGCACGCCTGATTTGAGTTTGGCTCTTTTGCTTGTTGCTGACGAAGAAACCCGCAATGTGTACGGTATCGATCATGTTTTGAAAACAAATCCTCATCTTATCAAAAAAGACGATTTGGTGCTTATTCCTGATTTTGGCACCACAGAGGGTGATCTTATTGAAATCGGTGAAAAGGGTGTTTTATGGCTCAAAGTTGAAGTACAGGGCAGACAATGCCACGGCTCAACACCCGATGAGGGGATAAATGCTTTTGTTGCCATGAGTGATATGGTTTTGCAGATTAAAGAGGTGGAAAACTCTTTTACAAAACGTGACGCACTTTTTACGCCGGACAGAATAACCATTGTTCCCACTCGCCATACAGAAAATGTGCCCAATGTAAATACGATTTCAGGCAAAGAAATTTTTTATTTGGACTGCCGTGTACTGCCTGATTATACTTTTAATGAAGTTATTGGCAAAATTCAAGAACTGGCAAAGAAAATTGAAATAAAACACGGCGTTGCGATTACAGTTTCTATTGATAATTCAGAAGAAAGTTCCCCGACTACCAATGAAAATGCCGAAGTTGTGCAAAAACTGAAAAAAGCTATTCAGGCAATCTACGGCACAGTCTGCAAAACCGGCGGTGTCGGCGGAGCAACAGTTGGCTGTGCTATCAGAAAATTAGGCATTGACGTGGCTGTATGGTCAAGCGCAATTCCCAATTATCATCAGCCTAACGAGGGTGCAAAAATATCCTATGCTGTTGGGGACGCTCAAACATTTGTACAGCTGCTCTTTGAATAGCTAATTGTACATGATAAAATATCATTGCTTTTTTTCATAAGATAGAGTATTTTTTCTTTATTCCGAAGAAGTGATGTACAATGCGAACGATACAAGTAATAAATTGTAAATGGTATAATGCTACCTTTTGGTATGCAATGTATTTAACAAAAATGCTTAATGAACATGGGCATGAAAGTCTGCTTATTACTATTCCGGGCAGCTTGGGAATTGAGGGTTTAAATAAATTGGGCATTAATTTTATTGAGCTGCCTTTAAATTCTCATAATCCTAAGGATATTTTTCATTCCTGTCAGTCAATTATAAAAATTTGTAAAGAATTTAAACCTGATATTGTTAATTGCCACAGAGGAGAAGCCTTTTATCTGTTTGCATTTTTGAAGAAAATGCTCGGATATACGCTTGTGCGTACTCGCGGTGACCAAAGAAAGCCAAAGGCTAATTTTTTTAATAAATATTTGCATAATAACCTTGCCGATGCAATAATCAGCAGTAATTCTGCAATGTCTGAATATTTTATACACTCTATGTCTTCTCCAAAAGAAAAAGTTTTTACTATTTTAGGCGGAGTTGATACGAAAGCATTTTATCCTCAAAAAGAAAAAAATCTTGAAATACGAAAGAAATACGGTTTTAGTGAAGATGATATCCTGCTTGGGCTTATTGGGCGTCTGGAGCCAATCAAAGGTTTTTATGAAACTATTTTAGCGTTTGATAAAGCAAAGCAGCAATCAACCGAAGCACAAAAAAAATTACATTTGCTTATTGCAGGAAAAAGCTGCCAGTATACTGTCGATGTTAATATAAAGAATTTTTGTGCGGAACATGCCATCAGCCTTGATAATATCCATATCTATTCTTATCTTCATGATATGAACGATTTTATGAATCTGCTTGATATGGGGCTCATTTCTTCCCTTGGCTCAGAGACAATAGCTCGTGTAGCCTTTGAACTTCTTGCCTGTCATACCCCGATTATCAGTTCCGAAGTAGGCGTTATGCCTGATATTCTGGATAAGGAATATTTATTCCAGCCTGCAAAGATTGAAGAAATGGCGAATATGTTTATTAAAGTTTTAGATGAAGATTTTCGGAAAAATGCTTTACAATCAACTTTAGACAAGTTTTATAAAAAAAACACGGAACATTCATTCTATGGCTGGACATTGGAAGATTTTTACCAAAAAACAATACAGGTATATTCTCATATACTGGAAAAATAACTAATCTGAAATAAGGAAATAAGGATTGAATCATGATTGTAAGTTTTGCAAGTGACAATACGGCAGGTACTTCAAAAGAAATTATACAGGCTATTGCTGCTGCTAATGAGGGGTATGCTAAACCGTATGCATTCGATGAATACAGTAATCGATCCGATGAAATTTTTAGCAGGATATTTGGCGAAGTCACTGTTTGCTATACACTGAGCGGAACAGGTGCCAATGTTGTGGCTTTGAAAACTATGCTCAGACCCTGGCAGGGTGTCATTTGTGCTGATATTGCGCATATTAACACAGAAGAAGCAGGCGCACCTGAAGTGATTACCGGTTCCAAGCTTTTGCCTGTGCCTTCTTATGACGGGAAAATTAATATTGCTAATATGAAAAAATATCTTGTTGATAAAAATGATTTTCATAAGGTCAGCCCGCGAGTTGTTTCTATTACTCAGTCAACAGAAAAAGGCACCCTGTATGCCATTGATGAAATAAAAGAAATCTGCGATTTTGCCCATGCCAATGATTTGCTTGTGCATATGGACGGTTCCCGTATTGCCAACGCGGTTGCGGCGCTTGACTGTGATATAAAAACAATGACCCGTGATGCCGGAGTTGATGTCCTTTCTTTCGGCGGGGCAAAAAATGGGCTTATTATTGGTGAAGCAGTTGTTTTCTTTAATAAAAAACTTGCCCGCGACTATATGACCATGCGTAAGCAGTCTTTGCAGCTTATTTCAAAAATGCGTTTTATCAGCGCACAGTTTAATGAATTTTTCAAAAATGATTTGTGGCTGAATAATGCCCGGCATGCCAACAGTATGGCTCGATACATGGCACAGGAACTGGGCAAAATTAAAACGCTTTCTGTGCAGGAACCTGATGTTAATGCCGTTTTTGTGTGCATGGATAAAGCATTAATTGAAAAATTGTCCCGGGAATTTTATTTCTATGTGACGAATCCTGAAATAAATGAAGTACGGTTTATGTGCTCATTTCAGACTGCCAAAGAAGAAATTGATTATTTGGTACAGCGTATTAAAAATTTAGCAGAATAGGAAAGCAACATGGCTGACGATAGAATTTCATGGACTGATTATTTTATGAATATTGCCTATATGGTGGCTGAACGCTCAACGTGCCTGCGCAGAAAAGTGGGGGCAGTTGCCGTCAAGGATAAACATATTTTGGCAACAGGCTACAATGGAGTGCCCAGCGGCATTGAGCATTGTATGAATGTGGGGTGCTTGCGTGCCCAGCTGAATATTCCTTCCGGTGAACGCCATGAAATTTGCCGTGCTATTCATGCCGAACAAAATATTATTATCCAATGTGCTATTCATGGTATAAATCTTGAGGGTGCTGACATTTACTGCACGACCCAGCCCTGTTTTATTTGTACAAAAATGCTGATAAACTGCGGAATAAAACGTATTTATATTGTTGAATCCTATCCTGATGAACTTGCTCTTGCCATGCTGAAAGAAGCTGGTGTTGAACTTATCGAAAGAAATAACTAAAGAATGTATTGAAAATGCAGAGTATTTTTATGAAAAGAGCTATAGAACTTGCTGAAAAAGGCAGGTATAAAACAGCTCCCAATCCTTGTGTTGGGGCTGTTCTCGTTTATAAAAATACCATTATTGCAGAAGGGTACCATAAAGAATACGGCAAAGCCCATGCGGAAGTGGCTTGCTTTTGTGATGCACTGGAAAAAGGCATTTTCTATGCACAAATTCAAAAAAACAGACTTTCTTTTTCTAATCCCTGTTTGCAGGAACAGCTTTTGCTGCATAAAGATAAACAATATTCAGAACCGGTCAATATTGCCGAATGCAGTTTATATGTGACATTAGAGCCTTGTAATCATTTTGGCAAAACACCGCCCTGTTCTCATGCCATTTTTGAGGCAGGCATTAAAACTGTGTATATTGGCTATTTAGACCCAAATCCAAAGGCAAGCGGGGGAATAGTCTATTTAAAGGAAAAGGGCATACATGTTGTAACCGGAATTTGCGAGCAGAAATGTAAAGCTTTGCTTGAAGATTTCTTATTGTGGCAAAATGAAAAACGCCCTTACTGTATTTTGAAAATGGCATGCACGCTGGACGGAAAGATTGGTCCGGCAGCAGGGCACAGTCATAAAATTTCTGGTTCTGAATCAAAAAAAGTTACCATGCAGTTTCGTAAAAATATGGCAGAAGCCCATGGAGCTGTTATGGTTGGGGCAAATACTTTTTTTGAAGATAATCCGAAGTTGACTGTACGGGACACTGAAACGCAGAAGCAGCCCCTTTCTTTTATTGTTTCCAAAAGACTTCCTGCAATAGATAATAACAAAACCGGCTATTATTGTCTTGATGAAAAAAAACAGACAGTTATTTTTACGGACACTAAAAGTGCAGCTGTACAGGAACAATATAAAAAGCTTGGAATCAGCCTTGAATTCGTTGACACGAACAGTGATAATACATTAAATTTACAGCAGATTTTTCATAAAGCATTTGAAACGTATCATTGCCCCTATATTTTTTGTGAGGGCGGAGCAAAACTTGCGCAGTCCCTGCTCAAAGCAGGGCTTGCTGATGAACTTGTTCTGTATTTTGCACCGTATATTTTAGGCGATGATACGGCAAAAAATGTTTTTTCCGGAAATACGCTGCAGTCCATGCAGGAAGCGTATCATTTTAAATTGTTTAAAACTGAAAAAGCCGGCGAAGATTTACATTTATATTTGAAAATGGAGAAACCATGTTTACAGGGTTGATTGAAGGACTTGGGGAAGTTGTTTCTGTGCAGAAATTAGGCGGAGATATTCGTTTGAGCATATGTCCTGATTTTGCGTTTAAAAATCCTGTGATTGGGGAATCTGTTGCGGTCAACGGCACCTGTTTGACTGTTGAAAAAATACAAAATTCCTGTCTCACGTTTTATGCCTCTGAAGAAACCCTTTCCTGTTCCAATATTTCTTTGTTATCTGCTAAAAAAACGGTTAATCTGGAACGAGCGCTGGCGCTTGGTTCTCGGCTTGGCGGACATTTGGTGAGCGGGCATATTGATACTATGGGCACTGTTGCGTCCATTCAAAATATCGGACAGTCTCGGGCAATTACTGTTGAATTTGATAAGGAATGGGCAAAATATATCATTCCCAAAGGTTCTGTTGCCCTTGACGGAATTAGCCTGACGGTAAATGCTTGCGATTTTGATTTTTTAACGGTAAATGTAATTCCTGAAACGTGGAAGGTCACAACCATTGCGGCGTGGACACCCGGACAAAAAATTAATATTGAAACGGATATGATTGGAAAATACATACTCCGTTCCCAATATATAGAAAATAACAAACCCAAAAAAAGCACAATCAATGAAGATTTTCTTCGTGAAAACGGCTTTTTTTAGAATAAGAGATGAGTTATGAGCATTTGTACTATTGAAGAAGCAATTCAAGACATTAAACAGGGTAAAATGATTATCCTTGTTGATGATGAAGACAGAGAAAATGAAGGGGATCTCACGATTGCTGCTGAATTTGTTACCCCTGAAGTTATTAATTTCATGGCAAAATACGGCCGCGGGCTTATCTGCCTTCCAATGAGCAATAAAATGGCTGACAAATTAGAGCTTCCGCTTATGACAAAGAAAAATGGCTCTAAATTTGGAACCAATTTTACTGTTTCCATTGAAGCAAGAGAAGGAATAACTACCGGTATTTCTGCTTTTGACAGGGCTAAAACAATTTTAACCGCTGTTAACCCCAACAGCACAGCCAGAGACATTGTGACTCCCGGCCATATTTTCCCGCTTAGGGCAAATCCCGGCGGTGTGCTTATTCGTGCCGGTCAGACTGAAGGCAGCGTTGACCTTGCAAAATTGGCAGGACTTACTCCTGCTGCTGTTATTTGTGAAGTTATGAATGATGACGGTACGATGTCAAGAATGCCTGATCTTGAAAAATTTTCCAAAGAACATGATATCAAAATTGCAACCATAAAAGACCTTATTCAATACAGACTGCACAAAGGACAAGTTGCAGTAAAACGTGTTGCGGAAGCCAATATGCCTACCGCATTCGGTGATTTCAAAATTATTGCTTATGAAAATTCATTGGATAATTATACACATATTGCCTTGGTTAAAGGCGATGTAACAACGCCTGAACCCGTGCTTATCCGTGTACACAGCGAATGTCTGACAGGCGATGTTTTTGCGTCCATGCGCTGTGACTGCGGCGGTCAGCTTCATACTGCCATGGCACAAATTGAAAAAGAAGGTCGCGGCGTTATTTTGTATATGCGTCAGGAAGGACGCGGTATTGGGCTTGCCAATAAAATAAAAGCCTATGCTTTGCAGGATCAGGGCTATGACACAGTGGAAGCCAATACTAAACTTGGCTTCAAAGCCGATTTGCGCGATTATGGCTTGGGTGCACAAATGCTTGTGGACCTTGGCGTTTCAAAACTGCGTATTTTAACCAATAATCCAAAGAAAATTATTGGGCTTGAAGGCTACGGTCTGGAAGTTGTGGAACGTGTGCCATTAGAACAAATGCCCAGCCAGTATAATGAAAAATATTTGCAAACAAAAAAAGAAAAAATGGGTCACTTATTTGGCAGCAGCTGCCGCCATATTCATGGCAATTACGGTGATTTTTAAAGGAGTTATTTAATGTACCATATCAAAACTATTGAAGGCTTAATGGATGCAAAAGGTTATAAAATTGCCATTATTGCTTCTCGTTTCAACGATTTTATGGTAAATTCCCTTATTGGCGGTGCTGTGGACTATCTTGTCCGCCATGGTGCCGATAAAGACGATTTAACCATTATCCGTGTTCCGGGTGCGTTTGAAATGCCTATTGTTGCCAAAAAAGCCGCTGAAAGCAAAAAATATGACGGCATTGTTGCTCTTGGTGCTGTTATTCGCGGTGCAACGCCTCATTTTGATTTTGTTGCTTCTGAAACAACGAAAGGTCTTGCCCATGTTTCTTTGGAATATGGTATCCCAGTTGGTTTTGGACTTTTGACAACCGATAATATGGAACAAGCCATTGAACGCTCCGGCAGCAAAGCAGGGAATAAGGGCGTTGAAGCAGCGTCTGCACTTTTGGAAACTTTACAAGTTTTAAAACAATTATAATAGGAAAAATATGCAAAATACAAAAAGTGTTCCCCGCCGCCTGTCCAGAATGAAAGCATTTCAATTCTTGTATGGACTTGAATTTGCTGAAATACAATCTGTACAGGCTCTCGAACAAAATTATAAAAATTTTCCAACACAGGAAGATGACGAAGAAAATACTTGTGAGGGCTTTACCTGGGAGCTGATACTTGGCGTTTGGCAAAATTCAGAAAAACTCGATGCAATTATTCAGCAATATTCTAAAAAATGGCGCATTGACAGAGTGGGAAAAGTGGAACTTTGCCTGCTTCGTCTTGCTCTTTTTGAAATGTCTTTTCGCGATGATGTTCCTGATAAAGTTGCCATCAATGAAGCTTTGGAACTCAATAAAATTTTTGGGGAAGAGCGCTCACAGGCATTTATTAATGGAATTTTAGATAACTATTCTAAATCACAAGAAGAAAATAAGTAAACTGAGGTAACGTGTATGGCATTGCCAAATCGCTATGATGCAGAGTCCATTGAATTAAAATGGCAGCAATTTTGGGTAGATAATCATAATTTTAATTGTGAAATTGATAAAAACCGTCCTAAATATTATTTGCTGGAAATGTTTCCGTATCCGTCCGGAAATATTCACATGGGACATGTTCGGAATTATTCCATTGGTGATGTTGTTGCCCGTTTCCGCCGTATGCAGGGTTATAATGTTTTGCACCCCATTGGCTGGGACGCTTTCGGCCTGCCGGCAGAAAATGCTGCCATTAAACATAATGTGCATCCTGCCAGCTGGACCTATTCCAATATAGATAATATGCGCAGTCAGCTGAAAAGATTAGGTTTTTCCTATGATTGGCGAAGAGAAGTTGCAACTTGCCACCCTAAATATTATAAATGGGAACAGGAATTTTTCTTAAAAGCGCTTGAAAAAGGACTTGTTTATAGA
>CAOMFZ010000064.1 GCA_948482415.1 uncultured Mailhella sp. | reverse complement strand
ACTTTTTAAGCTTTCTTATAAAAATTTGTTGCAATTATTTCCGGAAACGCTCTAGAAATATATACTACGCTGCATAAAGAAGCGTCGATTGATTTGTTTCATTGCATAACAGAATGAAATTTATGTGTAAATAAAGAATTTTTTGCTGAAAATGAATCTGACATGGTATGCTGTTTTCTGTTATTTCCGGAACGGCATACTGGAAAAAGTGTGTATTTTGCGTATTATTTATAAAAAACCTGCATGCTTATCCACAATAAACAGTCAGGTCAATCAGATAAAAGAAAATTTTATTTGGTGCCGAAGAGGAGATTCGAACTCCTACACATTGCTGCACTGGAACCTGAAACCAGCGTGTCTACCAATTCCACCACTTCGGCATTTTTATTTAAAAATTCATTAATCCTTGTACTGTTTCGTCATACTGTTCCGTCAATAACAATTCCATTCGCACTCAAGCTTGCGGCAGGGTGTGTCGTCAGAAATTTCTCTACTGCTTCGTAATTAGTGATTGTATACGGAGTACCTGTTCCCTGATTGGTGAGAAGCATAGAGGGGTCGTATGTTTCGGGGTTAATGAGTTTATACATAAAGGAGGTAAAAGATTCTGTAGAACCTTCAAGCATCACAAAAGGATTGAAAACATCACCATAGGGATATACATAGGTTTCAGGAGCTCTGTCTTGAAGGTCGGTATACCCGAATGCTACAGGACTATAGTGTGTGCTGTTGGTGTTATGAGAATTGTAATTGGTTGCATGAATAGCTTCTGCCATAACAGAATTGGCAATATCCATATACTGCGTATAACTCATAACTCCTCCTTTTTGTGTATACTATGTCAAAGCTGTTAAAATGTAAATAGTTATGTTGCGGGCAAAATGCAGAAAAAAGTAAAAAATTTTTAGTATCTTATTTAAATAACTTTATTTTTGTCTTTTTAAAAAATTTTAACAGCATGTATTTTTGGGATTAACCGTATAAAAAAGGCAATAAATTTTCATTTACTGCCTTTGAAAAGTATTTGTTATGCTTTGCCCATTAATCTCTTTGTGCTGCGGGGCAATCCTGACAGGTTTTTGCATTTTTTGCGCTGTTCATTAATTCTTCCAGAATTTCAAGACTGATGAGATTATTGAGGTCAAGAAGAATAAGCAGGCCTTTTTCCAGTTTACTTACACCGCGAATGTAGTTCTGGCTTTCACCGTTTATGTTTGTCAGTACCGGCGGAGCAGGTTCAATAGCGGATTCATTAATACGGATAACTTCACAAACAGCATCAACAATGAAACCAACAGTAAAGTCATGTGTATGCACAACAATAATTCTTGTTTCATTATTATAAGGCGTTGAAGCAAGTTTGAAGCGTTTGCGCATGTCAATGATAGGAATAACTTCTCCGCGAAGGTCAATAACCCCTTTCACAAAATTGGGTGCAGAGGGAACAATCGCAATGGGGAGCATGCGAATAATTTCCTGCACCTGAAGGATATCAATGCCATATTCTTCATCGCTTACTTTGAAAGAAACAAGTTGGACTAATTTATTATCATTATTAGCCTGAAAATTTTGAAAATTTAATTGTTGACTCATAGCTTTCTCTGTTTTTGTGGTTTTTGGTTGATATTGTTCTTTTCGGAGTTTTTGTTTAAAAGTTTAGGTATACTTTAACGTTAATTTAAACTTTCTTCAAGACTTTCTCCTGCAATATTTTCCTGTTCAGAATTTTTTTTCCTGAAAAAGTGAAATTTTCTTTTTTTCTTTTTGGGCTTGGCTTGGTCAGCAACATAATTGGGACTGTCTGCCAGCTGAATAAGCTGTGTATAGAGAATTAATCCAATCCAGGCGTCAGTTGCTGCATATTGGATTTGTGAATGGCTGAGCGTTTCCGATGCCCAGTTGGAACATTGGGCTCCTTTGCTGACTTTATATCCCAGCAGATTTGCACTGATTGTGCGCAGGCCTTGGGCTTTTATGCCTTTTTGGTTGGCAAGTTTGGCAAGGTCAACAAGTCCGCCCTGGCTGACAGGAAAAAGCCGTGCCAGAGAGCGATAATCATCGTGTATGGCAACTCCAGCTTTGATAATATGCTCATCTGAAAGAATTTTGGAAAGTTCTTCTGTTTGGGTAATATGCTGTAACTGAATGAGATAGACTTTTTTATTGGTTGCCAGTTGAATAAGAGAGGGCAAATTCATTGCTCCCTTGGTAAATTTAGGGCGAGTTTCCGTATCAAAGCCCAGCAGCGAATTTTTTTTCAATTCATTAACAGCAAGCTGCAGTTCTTCATCGGAGCGAACAAGAACAATTTCTCCTTCATAGTTGATAGCAGGCAAAAGGTTAATTTCTTCCTTAGTCAGAAGAGGCTTTGTTTCATCAAAAAATAACATACTCATTTTATTTGTTTCTTTTTAAATTATTTTTGTATTCTTCTACGGCAATATTGTGGTCATGCAGATTTGTTGTAAAAACATGGCCTGCGCCAATGCCTTTGGCTACAAAAAAGATATAATCGTGTTCCTGAGGCGCAAGGCTTGCTTTTATGGCGGACAAAGAGGGTGAGCAAATAGGACTTGGGGGCAGTCCCTCATGCTGATAAGTGTTATAGGGATTATCAGCATCTTGCAGATGTTTCCTTAAAAGCTGTCCTTGAAAGCTTTCTCCCAGTCCGTAAATAACCGTCGGGTCAGCCTGCAAAATCATATTTCTTTTGAGTCTGTTGGTATATACGCCTGCAACAATAGGCCGCTCTTCCATAACTCTTGTTTCTTTTTCCACAATAGAAGCAAGGGTAAGGATTTCATTGAGTTTTTGCGGGTCATGAAAAATTTTGTCATATTCTTCATTTTCACGCAAAACTTTTGTTTTTTGAAAAAATGTGTCTATAAGTCTATTAACGACTTTATAAGCGGTTTCTTTAGACATTTCTTTTGGTTTCTGCAAAAGGTAGGTTTCCGGATAAAGATATCCCTCGGCATTGGTGAAAGGAATGCCTTTTCTTTGAAGAAAATCTTTATCATAAATAACGGCTTTGAAGTCTGCGGCAGTGCAGTAGCCCTGTTCTTCAAAAAGTTTTGCAACTTCCCACCAGGGCAAACCCTCACGAATAGTTATTTTATAAAGAATGGCAGAACCGCTGGTGAGTTCTGTCAAGATTTTTGCAGGTGTCCAGGCAGGGCTGAGCAAAAACGTGCCCGCCTGAATGTGCGTGGCAGTATTTTTGAAACGGGCATACAGTTTGAATTTTGCTGCGTCCGTAATAACATTTTTGTCTGCCAGAATTTGACAAATTTGCTGTAATGAGCTTCCTTCAGGAATTTCAAGTGCCATGGCTTTTGCGTTCGGGTCAGCAGGCGTATTGATAAAGGTATAGGAATACCTTGCAAAAATTCCTATGCCAAGGCAAAGGATAAGTAAAAATAAAAAGAAAAATTTGGTGCGTGTTTTGTTCATAAGAGGCTTGTATCCTTATTTTTCTTTTGCTGTTTGTTTTATTGTTTCGGGCGTATGGCGATTTCTTTTAGGACTTGCCAAAAAAGATTCTAAAATCCGTACCGCCGCTTCCTGATCTGCTTTTTCTTTGATTTTTTTCGCACTGACGCCAAAAGATTTCATTTCCAGTTCCGCTTCAAAACTGGAAAGGAGTTCCTCCATAAAATAAATGGGCAGAGGATAACGCCGCGCAAGGGAAGCCGCAAAATTTTTTACCTGACTTGTGGTGATGCAAGGGCTTCCGTCGTCATGAAACGGAAGTCCCAGCACTAAAGCTGTTGGGTTTTGTGTTTCAAGTATGGCAGAAAAATTTTCAAAAAAAGTTTTTTTTACACTTCTGTCAAGGGTACAGAGGGGGAAAACAAGGTGCGTTTCCGGGTCGCAGACCGCCAGTCCAACGCGCTTTACCCCATAATCTATTGCGATAAATTTTTCATAGGTATCCATGATTTAAAACTATCGTATAGCTGTTTTTTTGGCAAGATAAAAGTGTTATGCTAATTTATTGTTTTTATTGGAAAATTATTGTCTAAAAACTCCGTTGGAAACTCAATATTTAAAAAACGCAGCATTAAAAGCTCATCATTAAAAGCTCATCATTGCGCCAAAACTTAACATGAGTCCCTGATCCTCACCAATCATAGGGCTGTCCGTGATTTCATCGCTCAGCCAGGTATACTGCATATTGGCAAAAATATTCCAGCCATTTTCAGTGAGGTAGCTTGCTTCCAATGAAACATAAGGGCTGATACTGAAATCAGCATGATAATATTTGAGTCCGGAACGGACAGCTTCAGCTCTGCTGATACCATAGTAGTAATCGGTTCTGTCACCGCTCAGATAAGTGAGACCGGCACCGGGGGTGAGGGTAAATTCGTTAATGAAAATTGGGAGCTTATAGAACGCATCAACGCCAAAACCGTCAGCATTGCCAAGGACGTCCATATAGATTTTAGCCCCGACAGTTCCATAGCGATAGCGTCTTAAATACTGCAAATAAGCATCTGCCGCCATTTTACGCTTATCAAGAAAACTCAGCCGGTAATCCTTGGTTTTGTCAGGGGCAAACATGGTAAAGCCCGGAGTAATGCCCAGGGTCAATTCATGCTCATCAGCATCATCACGGTATAAATAAAATCCGAGTTTTAATTCCTTAATAAAGAAATATTTTGATTCAATCTGCAGGGACGGAAAAGGAAGATAATAATCATCGTGTCCTTTGTAAGGGGAACGTATCCAGACCATGCCTGCACCGCCGCTTCCCGCAAAGCTTGGAAAAGCAGTGCCAAGAATAAACATAAGCCCTAAAAGAAGAGCAAGACTTTTTTTGAAAATTTTTAACATTTTTTCTTTACCTTTTTACAGTATTAATGAGTATTGAAAATATTTGCAAAAAATATACCTTTATTCCTTTTTCGGCTTTTTAACATAAAATTATAGGTACCTGAAAAATTTTTTGTCAAAAAACAGGCAGGGAAAAGGAAAATTTTTCCATGGCTTTTCAAAAACTATTCTTTGACAATGTTCCATAAACATATTAAAGTCTTTCTCAATAATTTTATACTGGAGTATAGAATGGCTAAAATTCAAGCAATTAAGGGTTTTGCAGATCTTTTTGCTGATGAAAGTCGTTTATTTACCTTTTTAGAGCAAAGTGCGCGTACTGTGTTTTTCAGGTACGGTTTTACAGAACTTCGCACGCCCTTAATGGAATATACAGATTTATTTTGCCGTTCCATTGGCACAGAAACTGATGTCGTGCAAAAGGAAATGTACACTTTTGCCGACAGCAAGGGGCGTTCCATGTCACTTCGCCCGGAAGCAACAGCAGGGGTTATGCGTGCCTATGTGGAAAATAATGTTGGGGCAAAAGAAAGTGTCAGCAAATTTTTCACCACCGGCCCCATGTTTCGCCATGAACGCCCGCAAAAAGGACGTATGCGTCAATTCCACCAGATTAACTGCGAATGTATTGGACCAAAAGAGCCGGAAGCAGACGCTGAAATGATTAGCATGCTCATGTATTTCCTGAAATATATCGGCATTGAAAATATTACCCTGCAGCTGAACTCATTGGGCTGTCCAAACTGCCGTCCTGCCTATCGCAACCTTTTGAAAAACTGGCTGAAAAGCCTTGATACATCACTTCTTTGCGAAGACTGCAAAAGAAGAATGGAAACCAATCCTCTCCGTGTGCTTGACTGCAAAAATGATAAGTGCAAGGAAGCAACCAAAAATGCACCGCTTATGCTTGAGCATGCCTGTGATGACTGTAAAAGCCATTTCCAAACAGTAAAAAATTGTCTGGATACACAAAATATTTCCTATGAAATCAATCACAGACTGGTGCGCGGACTTGATTATTATACCCGAACAGCTTTTGAAGTTGTTTCCAATAATATTGGAGCACAGGGCTCCATCGCAGGCGGCGGACGCTATGACGGTTTAGTGGAATCCATTGGCGGTCCCTCTGTGGCAGGCATAGGCTTTGCCTGCGGCATGGAGCGCCTGTCCCTTTTATTGCAGGCTCCGCAAGCTAAAAAACTTGATTTTTATATTGCCGCACTTGACGACTGCTGCCGCGAATATGCGTTTAAAACAGCGCAAAATCTTCGTCAGGGCGAATTGACCGGGATTATGGGCTTTGAAGCAAGAAGCATTAAAAGTGCCATGCGTCAGGCAGATAAATCCGAAGCTCGTTTTGCCGTTTTAATCGGCTCTGCAGAACTTGAACAAAACAATCTTATGATAAAAAATATGGAAAACGGTGCTCAGGAGGCAGTACCTTTTGAGAAAGCTGTATCCTATATTAAAGAGGGAAAGTAATGAGTCAGTCTATTGAAAAACAAAACACAAACCTTCAAAAAGAACATGCCGCCTATATTAAACCCTTGGGCGACTGGACACGCACTCACCATTGCGCAGAACTTACCGCTCAAAACGACGGGCAGGAAGTCTGCATTATGGGCTGGGCACAATATCGCCGTGACCATGGCGGGCTAATTTTCGTTGACCTGCGCGACCGTGAAGGCTTGACCCAGGTTGTTTTCAGCCCTGAAATTGCACCGGAAGCACATGCTGATGCGCATATTATCCGCAGTGAATATGTTCTTGCCGTAAAAGGACGCGTTCGTCATCGTCCTGACGGCATGGTAAACCCCAATATGAAAACAGGGGAAATTGAAGTTGTTGTACTTGACTGGAAACTTTTGAATACTGCAAAAACTCCTCCTTTCCCGGTTGAAGACAGAACAGATGCGGGTGAAAACCTGCGCCTGCAATGGCGCTATTTGGATATCCGCCGTCCCCGCATGACCCAAAATCTGCGTTTGCGTCACCGCATTACCAATGCTGCCCGTAATTATTTGGATGAATTAGGCTTTCTGGAAGTTGAAACACCTATTCTTACTAAATCAACTCCGGAAGGAGCCCGTGACTTCCTTGTACCAAGCCGTTTAAATCATGGCGAATTTTACGCGCTTCCTCAATCCCCGCAGCAATTTAAACAAATGTTGATGATGAGCGGTCTTGACCGTTATTATCAAGTTGCCCGCTGTTTCCGTGATGAAGATTTGCGCGCAGACCGTCAGCCTGAATTTACACAAATTGATATTGAAATGAGCTATGTTTCTGAAAACGATGTCATGACCATGGCAGAAGGCATGATGAAACGTGTGTTCAAAGAATCTATGGGTATTGATATTCCTACTCCGTTCCCCCGCATGCTGTATGATGATGCAATGCGTGATTATGGCGTGGATAAACCTGATACCCGTTTTGATTTGAAATTAAAAGATATTACTTCCATTGTGCGCGGTTCCGGTTTCAAACTTTTTGCCACAGCGGAACTTGTCAAAGGTTTGAAAGTTCCCGGCGGCGCTGCCATGACCCGTAAAGAAATTGAAGAACACACAGAATTTGTAAAAATTTACGGTGCACAAGGTCTGGCATGGATTAAAGTCCATGAAAACGAATGGCAGTCACCTATTACCAAATTTTTCAGCGAAGAAGAAAAGCAGGCAATCAAAGAAGCTCTCGATCTGCAAGTAGGCGATATTGCATTCTTCCAGGCTGGTGCAAGTGAAATGGTTAATGCCGCCCTTGGCAACCTGCGTATCCGCTTGGCTGGACAGCTTGGATTAATTCCTGAAAATTCATGGAATTTCCTTTGGGTAACCGACTTCCCGCTTTTTGAATACAGCGAAGAAGAAAAACGCTATGTTGCCTGCCACCACCCATTCACTGCCGCAAAAGAAGACAGCAAAGGACTTATGAAAACTGACCCTGCCAAAGCTAAAGCCCGTGCCTATGATATGGTTTTGAACGGTAATGAAATCGGCGGCGGTTCTATTCGTATCCATACGTCCGAAGACCAATTCAATATGTTTGAAGCGCTTGGTTTTTCTGACGAATCAGCCTATGCGCAGTTTGGTTATTTCATCAATGCATTGGAATACGGAACTCCTCCTCACGGCGGTATTGCTTTCGGTTTGGACCGTGTTACTATGCTGCTTGCCGGTGCAAGTTCCATTCGTGATGTTATTGCATTCCCTAAAACACAAAAAGCCACCTGTCTTTTGACAAATGCGCCGGATTTTGTTGCTGCAAATCAGCTCCGCGATCTTGGGCTGCGTTTGCGTGAAGAACCTAAAAAGGCAGAACAAGAGCCAAAACAAGAGTAAGTTATGTTAAGACCTGTTCTCCAATTTCCGGATCCCCGTTTGACAAAAGTTTCAGAACCTATTGAAAGTATTGACGATAGTGTCAGAGAACTGGCGCAAGACATGCTTGATACACTGAAAACTGTTGGGGGAGTAGGAATTGCGGCACCTCAAATTGGTGTATTTCGCCGTATTGTGATTGTTGATGTGAGTTTGCTTGAAGAGCACCCGGAAGGTGTGGAAATTCCGCAAGATTTTCGTGTTGTGGTCAATCCGGTTATTACTGTGCTTGACCCTGCTAAGCATATTGAAAATGAGGGCTGTCTTTCCGTGCCGGATTTTCGGGCAAAAGTAGCACGGTCGAAACGTGTTGCCATGGACGGCACTGATTTGGACGGAAAACCTATCCATTTCGAGGGTGAAGGCTATTTTAGTGCCTGCTTACAGCATGAAACAGACCATTTGGACGGTAAACTTTTCATTGACAGGATTAGTTATTTGAAACGATCCATGTATGAAAAGAAAATGAAAAAGAAATAATGAGGAGCCTGCCTTTATGGCAGGCTTTTTTCTATGCTGAAATTCGTTGTTTTTGTCTGCGTTCTTTTTTTTATTGCTTATATGACTAATGTCTTGGGTTTTGCTGACATGGTTCGGCATAAAACAATTAATTTTCAGTATGAAAGAAATGACGCGAAAATTATAGAAAAACTGCACATGCAAAAGCCCAAAAACTGGCAGGAAGAAAGTCAGTTTATTGCGGCACTTTTGCGGCACCCCGAATATATTGAAAATCATGCTCTTTTATTTGTGGGCGGTTTTTGTGACGGCATGCGGGCTTATTTATATCGAGTTATTCCGGAGCTGAAAAAAATATTTGCAGAAAAGAATTGTGCTGTGGATATGTATTATCGGGAACATAATGAATTGCACGGCATAAAAGAATTGTTTACATTATATCATAAACAGGGTAAAAAAATCTTAATTATAGGGCACAGTTGGGGTGCCTGCTCTGTGTTTAAGCAGTTTTGGCAGGATGAAACAATACCGGTAGAATTATTGATAAGTCTTGACCCTGTGGGGCTTATCCGTCCAAGCGGTGAGGCTGTGCATATAAAGAAATGGAAAAATATTTATCTGGATTATGCTGCTGCACCGTGGACATTGAGCAACTGTATTGCCCGTATAGGTCAGCCGTTTGGCAAGCGGAATAATGCCGCAGAAAATATTGTGACCCAATATAATCATCAGCAGGCAGGGCAAATGTTTTTTGCATATGCGTTTGATGAGCTTGTTGAAATTATTGAACATTAAAAAGAGGTTATTATGTATACACCCAGTAAAGACCATATTTTTATTGCAGGAAGAACATTGGCAATACAAGTGGCTATTTTTGTTGTGCTGCTTGCTTCTTTGTGGGGATTTCAAAAACTCTATGCATTGACTGACAAAACGGTTTTTCCTGAATGTTATCAGGTAACGTATGTGCCGGAAATGACTGACGAAGAAAAAGGCGTACAGCTTTTGGATGCCCTTGTGAACAGAATGACCTATGAACTCAATTCCACCTATGGCTGGTCAGCTAATGACATTCTTTTTAATAAATGGGTAATGGATAACAGAGCGTATCGCCAGTTTGGAACCTATGTCGCAACCAAAATGCTTCTTGATAACTATTCCACTGTTATTGCAAAGCTTGGCAGCAGCGACAGAGAAAATGAAGATTTGTATAAGGCTCGTCTCAATCAATTTGCATTTTCACCACAGCGCTGGGGTATGCTCTTTATTCCGTCAGCAGAACAAGCCTATAAAAAAGGTCTGAACTTAGTGAAAAAATATGAAACGGATTTGATGAATAAAAAAGCTATTTATAATGCCAGAACTGATGATATTTATGAAGCCTTTAATGTGATTTTAGGGGAAACTGTTTTTGGCTATGCCCTTGGATTGCTGCAAGGATCTCAAGATTTGCCGTTCTATACTTTGGATAATAAAATCTATGAAGTACAGGGGGTTATGCTCGTTGTACGCGATTATGTAAACGCGCTCTATACCTTGTATCCTGAGATTGCAGCCAAAGGCAATGCGGAAAATTATGCAGAAGCGATGGATTTATTGAATAAAATTTGCACTTATGACCCACTTTATATTACGTCAACTGTCAATTCAGGCGAACTGATTATTTCTTATCTTTTGTTTGCCCGGAACAGGCTTTCAGATATTCGTGACAGTATTCGTATCTGAAGTTGAAGAAAATTTTGTTCTAACCTTTTGTTAACTATTGGTTAAAAATTAAAGTTAAAATAATTCTTTAAAAATTGCAGATTTAAGTTGACAAGGGCAGGGATTAAGGGCATTAATGCACTTCGTTGTTCGGGTGTCGAACGGGTTTTTTGAAAAAATATAAAAAAAATAAAAAAAGTTCTTGACAGTCGGAACGAAATGGTGCATAAACGTACCTCGCTGATTGAGAAAAACGCAAAACGTTTTT
>CAOMFZ010000063.1 GCA_948482415.1 uncultured Mailhella sp. | reverse complement strand
GAGGTCAGCATAACGAGCATTGTATTGTTCGATAAGGGTTGTACGGTATTGTTTTGCAAGTTCCGGTTTTGCACTTTCGAGCTGAGCAAAACGGTTTTCGCCGAGCATGAATTCTTCCATTGTTCCGTCAGGTTCTTTACTGTCGAGAGTGAATGGTTGATCAGCATTTGCAGGATTGTAGCGGTAAAGCGGCCAGTAACCGGATTTTACTGCAAGTTTTTCTTCTTCCATGCTCTTGCCCATACCCTTGCGGATACCTTGGTTGATACATGGAGCGTAAGCAACAATAAGAGACGGACCATGGTAAGCTTCAGCTTCTTTGAATGCCTTGAGAACCTGGTTCATATCAGCACCCATGCTTACATATGCAACGTAAACATAGCCGTAGCTCATCATCATTTTGCCCATATCTTTCTTGCGGACAGGTTTACCGCTTGCAGCAAATTGTGCAATAGAGCCAAGAGGTGTAGCTTTAGAAGCCTGACCGCCTGTATTGGAGTAAACTTCTGTATCCATAATCAGGATATTGATGTCAGCATTAGAAGCAAGAACATGGTCTACGCCGCCAAAGCCGATGTCGTATCCCCAACCGTCACCGCCAAAGATCCAGAAGGATTTTTTGGTGAAGAGGTCGCTCATGTGAGCAATTTCATGGAGAGTGCAGTTACAGCCGTCTGCACAGCCTTGTTCGTAGATAAGATCCATAACAGCTTCGCCGTATTCTTTGGATTTTGCTCCGTCAAGTCTGTTGTCGAGCCAGTTTTGGATAGCTTCTTTGAGTTCGCCGGAAATGTCTTCGGTAAGAGCCTGTTCACAAAGAGCAACAAGTTTGCCTACACGAGCAGCATAGGCATCATGCATACCAAGACCATATTCGGCAGCATCTTCAAAGAGGGAGTTACCCCATGCAGGACCATGACCGTTTTTATTGGTGGTGTATGGCGTTACAGGAGAAGAAGCACCCCAGATTGAGCTGCAGCCGGTAGCGTTGGCAATAACCATGCGTTCGCCGAAGAGCTGGGTAAGAAGTTTTACATAAGGGGTTTCGCCGCAGCCTGCACAAGCACCGGAGAATTCGATGAGCGGTTGTTGGAATTGTGAGCCCTTCAAGCTGAAACGGTCCATAACTTCTGTTTTTGGTTCAATATTTTCTGCTGCAAATGCAAGGTTTGCATTTTCAGCGTCCTGAAGTTCTGCAAGAGGTTTCATCACAAGAGCTTTTTCTTTTGCAGGACATACGTTTGCACAAGAGCCACAGCCCTGGCAGTCCATTGCATAGATTTGCATACGGAATTTCAAGCCGTCAAGACCTTTGCCGACTGCTTTGATTGTTTCAAAGCTTGCAGGAGCGCCGGCAAGTTCTTCTTCAGTTGCAAGAACAGGACGGATAGCAGCGTGAGGACATACCAAAGAACATTGGTTGCATTGGATACAGTTTGCAGGATTCCATTGCGGGATAGCAATGGCAACACCGCGTTTTTCGCAGGCTGTTGTTCCAAGAGGTACAACACCGTCAGGGCTGAATGCGGAAACAGGGAGTTTGTCACCTTGCTGTGCAAGAATAGGACGAACAACGTCGCGGATATATGGATCCTGATCGTTGTACATGCTTGGAGTATCAGCGGCATCTGCCCATGATTCGGGGTATTTGATTTCAACAAGAGCATCAATAGCTTTATCAACAGCTGCAATGTTCATGTTAACAACTTTTTCACCTTTCTTGCCGTAAGTTTTGCGGATAGAATCCTTGAGCAGGCTGATAGCTTCTTCAAAAGGAAGAACATTGGCAAGCTTGAAATAAGCGGTTTGGGTTACCATGTTGATACGTCCGCCAAGACCAACTTCCTGAGCAACTTTTACAGCGTCAACATTGTAGAATTTGAGTTTCTTTTGAGCAATAACTCTTTTCATTTGTCCCGGAAGTTCTTTTTCAAGTTCTTCGACAGTATTCCATGCAGAGTTCAAAAGGAAAGTTCCGCCTTCTTTGATGCCTTCAAGAACGTCATATAAATGGACATATGCATCTTTATGGCAGGCAATAAAGTCTGCTTGTGTGATGAGGTAAGAAGATCTGATTGGTTTCTTGCCGAAACGCAGGTGGGAAACAGTGAAACCGCCTGATTTTTTGGAGTCATACGCAAAATATGCCTGTGCAAACATATCGGTATTGTCACCGATAATTTTGATAGCTTGTTTGTTCGCACCAACAGTACCGTCAGAACCAAGACCGAAGAATTTGCATTGTACAGTGCCTTCAGCAACAGTATCAATTTCTTCGCCGACTTCCAGAGAGAGGAAGGTTACATCGTCTTTGATGCCAACGGTGAAGTGATTCTTCGGTCCGCTTGCAAGCATATTGTCATAGACAGCGCGAGCCATAGCAGGAGTAAAGTCTTTTGAACCAAGACCGTAACGACCGGCAAGGATTTTTGGAAATACGCGGATGCCTTCGCCTTTTTCAACAAAAGCAGAGCAGATGTCTTGATAAAGAGCTTCACCAAGGGAGCCGGGTTCTTTTGAGCGGTCAAGAACGGTAAGGGTTTGTACTGTTGCGGGAAGAACCTGGAAGAGGTGTTCTGTGCTGAACGGACGGAACAAACGTACTTTGATGAGACCAACGCGCTGTCCCTGATTGTTCAGGTAGTCAACGATTTCTTCGATAACATCACAAGCAGAACCCATTGCAACAACAACGCGGTCAGCTTCCGGATCTCCGTAATAATCGAAAGGTTTATATTTACGTCCGGTAATAGATTCAACTCTTTCCATAGCGCTGACTACAATGCCCGGAACCTGATTGTAGAATGGGTTGGAGCTTTCTCTGTTTTGGAAGTATGTATCCGGGTTTTGAGCAGTACCGCGTTGGTGCGGATATTCCGGGTTCAGGGAACGGTCACGGAAAGCCTGCACATTATCCCAGTTTACAACTTTTTTAATGTCTTCGTAGTCAATAACTTCGATTTTGCGAATTTCGTGAGAAGTACGGAATCCGTCAAAGAAGTGACAGAAAGGCACAGAAGAATCAATAGCTGCAAGGTGAGCAACCAAAGCAAGGTCCATTGCTTCCTGCGGGTTGTTGGAGCAAAGCATTGCAAAACCGGTTTGGCGGGCAGCCATAACGTCCTGATGGTCGCCAAAAATAGAAAGAGCATGGCTTGCAAGTGCACGAGCTGCTACATGGAATACACCCGGTAAGAGTTCGCCGGCAATTTTATACATATTAGGGATCATCAAAAGAAGACCCTGAGATGCAGTAAATGTAGAAGTGAGAGCACCAGCTGCAAGAGAACCGTGAACAGTGCCTGCTGCACCAGCTTCTGACTGCATTTCACGAACATTAACAATTTGACCCATTACGTTTTTCTTACCTTGGGCTGCCCATGCGTCCATAAGTTCACCCATAACAGAAGATGGGGTAATAGGATAAATCGCAGCGGCATCGCTAAGGGCATAGGCAACATGGGCGGCTGCGGTGTTGCCGTCCATAGTTTTCATTTTTGCTGCCATATTTCCTCCGTAAATATAGTTTAATTAATTTAAAGTTATGTGTATTTCCTACACAGGAAAGGGCACACAAACAAAATGCCTGTTTTTCTCGTAATCTTTGTAAAATCAATGAGAAATACTAATGCATGCATTTGTATGCAGTTATTTTCAAGTAATAAAAAAATACTCTTTTTTTTATAAAATTTCAAGTTAAAAAATGAAAATAAATTGTTATTGCTGTCAAAAAAATGAATTTGTCAGCACACTGCGCTGATAACTTGCGCTAACCTATTGAAATACAAGATTTGGCACGAGCTTTGCTGTATGTATGGCATGCGTATAAAATTTTGTTTTTGTGGAGGCAATTTATGTTTATGTTACTTGGCGGAAATGAAAAGAAAGTAAAGAAAGAAGTATCTCAGGCACAAAGCGTAAAAGAAGCAAAGGAATTATTTAATATGGGACGTTTTCCTGTTGTGACAACACAGCAAATTGAAAACCGTCCTATTGCCAAGGTGCTTGGACTTGTGTGCTGCCGCGGTTTTGATTCAGAAGAAGCATTTTTCGGCATGGCTGCCATGGCGGTGAATAAAGGCGCACAGGCAATTATCGGATATAATGAAAACATTGCCTTTCATCCTGACGGAAGTAAATATTTCTCTTGTTTCGGCACTGCTGTCATGTTTGAGCGTGAGGGCAGAAATGATTTGCTTGGGGATACCAACCGTATCAAAAGCGCACTCAGCCGTATCCCCACGGCAGACCCGACACGAGCCAACAATATGGGTTCCGGTTCCTATAATAAAGTCATTGATGAAATCGGGGGAGATCAGGATACAGTTTCCTTGAGCTCCTATGGCAAAAAGTTACAAATTGCTGACGAAGATGCGTTAAAAGGTAACAATGAAAAATTAGACCTTGCCGCAGATAAAAAACAGGTTTTCAATTCTGCCCAGATTGCAGCGCAAATGATGCAGGAAGAAGAGGAAGAATTGAAAGCAGGTTCTGCACGGGTATCTTCTCAGCCGTCAGAAGAAGAAGACCCCGTTTTACAACGAATTTTAGCTAACCAAAAACGACAGGCTGTTTCCAGCATGCAATAAATTTATACGCTACACAAAAACAGAAAAACGGATATTCGTATAAGTATCCGTTTTTTTTATATTATAGTTTTTGGAAAATGATGAATCCTGCTGTCCATTTCTGTATTTGCCCGTTTTCTGCAAAGAGAATTAGTGCATTTCCGGTAAATCTTGAGAATTTTGCAGGGGAAAAACTTTTGGTAAAAGTTTCTTCCCCTGCACCCCTTTACAAAACTTTTTAAGCTTTTTATAAACTTTATCTGCAATTATTTTTGGCTGTACAAATAAAGTTGTATAGTTACAATTCCGGCTGACATCAGGAGATATTTCAGCACAGTTATATATAACTTGCCCCCCGTTATGGACCAAAATTCATAACGGGGGGCAGAGAGACTGGGGGAAATAACTCCCCCAAAAAAAGAAAAAAAGATAATTTAGAGTGATAAAGTTTTAATCAACGGCAACCATGCTTAAATTATATTCAACTTCCATGCCTGCTTCCAGGGAATAGGTAAGCAGGGAACCGTCAAGCATGTTTTCTTCCACTTTTTTGTATATATCGCGGTATTTTTCTTCCATGCCGATTTCCACATCAAGAATAAGCACTGAATAACGGGTCCTCATGGCATGGTCTTTTTCTTTTTCCGTATCAGCAGAAGCTTTGATATATTTTATTTCTGCACCGTTTCTTTTCAATGAATTGGCAAAGGTGTTGATATAGCAGGCAAGAGCAGCAACGCAGAGAAAACGTTGTCCTGTGTGGTCCTGGTTTCTTTCTTCGTCAGAAACTTCCTTGAAATTAAATTCGATTTTAGGCAAAATAACAGAATTAACATTATAGGTATCAATACCTTTTTCCATATCACGTTCAAAAGTAATTTTTGGCATAGTCTTGTTCTCCCTGTGGTAAATTTGTATTAAAAATAGTTGACTGTTTCAGCGTCAAGACACATATCTGTAATATCGTCCTCGTCCAGAATTTTAATGCCTTCCATGATATCATCTTCGCTGATTCCGCGAACTTCAAGGCATTTTTTTCGACAGTAGACTGCGGCGTCGGCATCCAGCAGTTTTTGAATCATCATGGCATGATAGCCGGATTTTTTCGTTGTGCACCAAACGCCTTCTTCTGAAAAAACAAGCTTTATATCGAAGCCTTTTTCGTGGCATGCCCATGCCATGCGTATACCCAGGGCAGAAAGTTCAACTCCTAAAGGTTTTGTATCGAAAATAACAAAAGAATTTAACATCTTTTTCTCCTTTAATGCCCAATGGTCAGAAAAACGTCAGAAGTCATCAAAAATTTGGTAAATGTTCCGCCAATATCGCCCCATTGTATATTTCCAACATAAGGATAGGCTTCAATGCCGCGGGCGTGTTCATTGGTATGGCAGGTTGAAATATTTGCACCCAGTTCACCAAGCTCAATCAAATCTTTAATAACCTTATTCTTTTCAATATGTTCGACAAGATTTTGGGCAATGTGCAAATCGCCGGTAATAGGAGTTTCAACCTTGGAAAGATTGACTCCATTGCCAAATAAATAAATATTTACCTTATTTCCTTTCGCAAGAACTGCTTTTGCAAGTTTTACCGCAATGCGGGCATCTTCGTTTTCAGCAGCTCCTGAAGTAAGCATAATTGTGAGTGTTTTTGCCATAATATATTCCTTTTATAAAGAAACAACCTGTTCTTCATCAAATATCAAATCTGCGATTTTATCAAAATTGACTGTTTTGCAGTTATCACAAACAGTTAAATTTCTTTCTTGTACAGCATCAGTTTCTGCATAAATTTCTTCAACATTTAAATTTTCAAATTGTTCTTGCCAAAATTCTGTGGCAAAGCAGACACCGTCGCCGACCAGTAAAAGAATTTTATCTTCATCACCGCCGACAAGTGCCAGTCTTTTTAATAGTGATGGATTGGATTTATTTACAAAAAACAGCATAGACACTCCTTTTCAGGGAAAAATATTCATTGAATAGATAATGAAACAGAAAAAAAGAGAAAAGTATAGTTGAGAAAAGAAAAGCTGGAAAGAAAATATACCTGCATGCAAGTGATACAGGTACATTTTATTATTGATTATGCACAGTCGTGTTTATCCCATGGTTCTCTGTTGTCACGGGCAATAACAGATTCCATGCGGCTGATAGCTTCTTTCAGTTTGTTGATTTCAGAGATTTTGAGGTTTGGATCTTTCATCATTTGGTATAAAATAGCACCGGTACATTCAGCAGTAATTGGCAAATCAACAATGTTTGCAATGGTGACATAAATATCCTGTGCTGTTGCGGCACGGTGTACAGCGCCAGCTTTATTGTTTACGCCAAATCCCCAGAAAGCAACGCCTTTGCCGGATACAACCACAACGAGGGTTTTGCGGTCAACGCCGTCAAGAACAGCGTCGAGATTGCTGTCTTTTGTGTATACGCAAGCTTCGTCAGCTTCAACAGCTTTTACTGCTTCTTCGCAGGTTGCAGCGCTTTTGCCGTATGTAGCAACAAGAGCTTCCAGTCCAGTGGTATCTGCCTGAGCAAAGGTTGCAGATTTTTTGCCGAATTTGCTGTCTGGGTCAATGGTAACAGCATCAGAGAAGATGATTATTGCTTTTTTTTCAGCCATGATATTTTTCCTTTTTGATTATTCTATAGGTTATTGATAGTTATACCAGGTTTGGATTTTCAAGGATTTGATAGATTGGTCCGCCTTCAGCGTCAGCAGGAATTGGGTTGCCCGTTACATAGCAAAGGGTTGGAACAATATCAGCAAGCCAGCGTGGACGTTCATAACGGAAGCCTTTCTTTACGTTAGCACCATAGAACATGAGCAGGTTTTTGAGACTGCCGCATCCTGATTCACCGGTTGGGAAGCCATAGCCGTGTTCAGCCATGTACTCAGGTTTCAAAGCGTATACAACGTCTCCGGCCTGAGCTCCGCCCATACCAAATACATGGGCATCTTCCTTGCGGACAGCGAGGAGCACTGGACGTTCACCGGTTTCAGGGTGTTTATAATCAAGCAGAGCGTCAATAATTTGATCGCGTACTTTTTCGTAATCTTCAGGTTCTACAATACCGCCGGGGTATTTGCCTTTCAAGTTTACATAAACGAACATATAACGCTGCGGAACAGCAACGGATTTGGAAACGTCAAGAACATAGTCATATCCTTCTGTTTCTTCGTAAATATCCCAGTAGTTTTCAGATTTTTTCGGTTCGTATGCACAAAGTCCTGCTTGTTTCAAAGCGTGGGCAGTATTCAAGATTGGTCCAAGCGGGGTAGCACCGTGGTCAGAGCAGATACAGGTAATGCAGTCATCACCAAATGCATCAAGCAAACGACCAAGGAGAGTATCTTCAATTTCGTAAATTTTGCGTTCAAGTGCACGGGCATCTGGATTATTGTTGTCAACGTCGCTGAGGAAGCCATGGTAGAACCAGTCAATTGGGTGAGAATGCATATAGAATAAATCCCAGTCAGGATTTTTCTTGAGCAGGCCGTCAACAACAGTCCAAAGCCAGTTGCTGTGGAATTGTACGAGTTCGCCAACTGTTTCAAGGTCAATAACCTTGTGCATATAAGCAACCAAGCCAATGTCGTTGGCAGTGATTTGACCGGACATGTCAATGCCGTCCATAGCGTCGCTTGGAGCCATCCAGCCAATGTGTCCTGCAATGCCGGATACATAAATAAGAAGATCTTCAGCATCTTCTGATAATTTCATCAATTTGCAGCGGAAGGTGCCAACTTCTGTGTGACCGTCTTCAACAACTTTAAATTCATGGTTGATAGGTTCACTCCATTCACGGTTTTTAATGGTACAGAATGCTTTTTTGTAATCGCGGCTTGGGCAAATGGCAACTGTGTCATAACCGTCACCTTCGCTGTCCCATGCAAGAACATACCAAACCTGGTCTTCAAGAGGATTCATGGCGTCACGGAATTTAATGGTAACTTCCATTTCCAGTGGATCGTCTTCGCTTTCAGGGAGATTTGCCCAGCCTTTTGCTCTGTCAAAGGTTCCTTTGGAGCCCATGTGATAGAAGTCAGTGGAAATAACACTTTCAGAAGCTAAAAATTCCTTATGTTCGTTGCCTACTAACGGCCAGCGTTTTTCAATAGGGGAAATACCCTGTCCCATAACCATAACGCCGTGTTTCATTTTGGATGGCCAGGATACCGGATAGTTTACAACAATGGATTTTTTGCCGGTTTTATCCCAAGCGTCCCAAATGGTTTCTGCGGTAAGAATGTCAGAACCAAAAGCCTGAGTGGTTTTTTTATGTTCAAGGCTTTCGCCTTCCATGTAGTAATAATAGTCTTCAATGCCGTGGGTACGAGGATATGCACCAGTACAAATGGTAGCCCATGATGGAGGTGTTACGGTAGGAAGGTTGAAACCTTCAGGAATATAGCTGCCTTGTTCCATAACACGGCGGAAGTTTTTCAATCCGCCTTCTGCGAGCATTTCTTCAAGGCGTTTTGGAATTAAACAGTCAAAACCTATGAGAGCTGCTTTTTTTGCTTTACTTGCCATGATGATCTCCTTGGATAATTTTGTAATAATTCTTATGTCTTTTATATATCAAGAAGTATGCCAAATACTTTTTCGCCTTGTTATTCAAGAAAAAATAAGGGTGAATTTCGTTTGTATGAGCTAAAAGCAGACTTTGTGAAATGAATAATAAGAGAAAAACGACATGAATGTCGTAAAAATGATAATAAAAGGTTGTTTTCGAGAAATTAAGAAAGAAAAATACGACATTTTTGACGTTGCTTATACTCAAAAAGAAAGCAATATTACGATAAAAGTAATATAATATACTTATATTATTGTATAAAAATATTTAATTTATCTATTTTATAACAATGAATTTAAAAATAAAAAACGACACTTATGTCGTATAAAAAGAAAAATAAAAGGCATTCTGTAAACAATGCCTTTTATTTTTACGGTAAATTAATACTCCACTAACAGGAAAAAACAGAATCTTATTTTATTCCATATTGTTTTATTTTTCTTTGCAGGGTACGGATATTCATGTCAAGACTTTCTGCACTTTTGCTTGTATTTCCATTATTTTTTGAAAGAGATTTTATAATAATCTGCTTTTCAAATTCTTCTGTAGCTTCTTTGAAGGAGAGGGTATTCGTGGTTAAATTCATTAAAAAATTGTCTTCTTCTGAAAAATGCAGACTCTTGAGAGCGTCCTCGCCAAGAAATAAATATTTATCCAAAAAATTATGCAGTTCCTGCACATTGCCGGGCCATTGATAATTTTGCATGGCAAGGCGAACTTTTAGCGGCAGGGTAATATTGGCATTTTTTTGTTTAAAATAATCGTCGATTAATAAAAATAAATCATTTTCCCGTTCCCGCAAAGGAGGCAAATTAATTTCCAAAACATTAATCCGGTAAAAAAAGTCCGAACGCATGGTTTTTTCCTGCACCATTTTATGCAAATCCCTGTGCGTTGCCGTAATCAGGCGAAAATCAGAACTTTTTGGCGTATTGCTTCCCAAGGGGATATAAGTTCTGTTTTCCAGTGTGCGTAAGAGTTTTACTTGTAAATTAAGTGGAATTTCCCCGATTTCATCCAGGAAAAGAGTTCCATTGTTGGCAGCGGCAATAAAGCCCTGTTTATTGGCATAGGCGCCGGAAAAAGAGCCCTTGGTGTGCCCAAAAAATTCACTTTCCATAAGCTGTTCGGGGATAGCTCCGCAGTTGACAGGCACATAATCGCCTTTTTTGCCGCTGTATTCGTGAATGGCCTTTGCCACCAGGTCTTTGCCGCAGCCTGTCTCGCCCAGGATAATGACATTCATGTCATTTTCAGAAGCTTTCATAATGAGTTCATAGACATTTTGCATTGCCTTGCTTTTGCCGATAATGCGCCCCAGACCATTAACCTGCTCTATGGAGGCTTTGAGCTGTTTATTTTCTTCCTGCAATTCCAGCTCATTAAATTTTTCTTCGGAAATATCCATGATGATGCCTTTATAGCCAATGATATTCCCGTTTTCATCATAATCACCGGTGCCAATATCCCAAACCCATTTTAATAGTCCGCTTGCTAGAGTGTGTCGTCAATAAATTTTTGCCCAAATAGCAATACATCTTATATG
>CAOMFZ010000062.1 GCA_948482415.1 uncultured Mailhella sp. | reverse complement strand
AAAACTTTTTAAGCTTTCTTATAAAAATTTGTTGCAATTATTTCCGGAAATGCTCCAGCACAAAACAAAACCGTTATGAATGACAATTCATAACGGTTTTGTTTTGAGGGGGATTGGGGGAAATCATTTCCCCCAAAGAAAAATAAAAATTGTCCGTTAAAATGGTGCGTCGTCCATATCGCTGGCTTCGCTTGGGAAGGGGGAGCCATAATCTTCCATTGGTTCCTGATGGGTATTTTTTGCTCTTGGGGCAGATTGCTGCGGGGCAAAGTCGTCAGAATTTCTGTCGCTTTTGCGGTCAAGAAAACGAACAGTATTGGCAACAATTTCAGTGGAATAACGATCCTGTCCCTGCTGGTCCTGCCATTTTCTGGTTTGAATGCGTCCTTCAACATAAACAAGGCTGCCTTTGCTGAGGTATTGTGAGCAGTTTTCTGCAGCACGCTGGAAAACAATAACTCTGTGCCATTCGGTTTTTTCAACTCTGTTGCCGTCACGGTCCTGATAGCTTTCGTCTGTGGCAATATTAAGGGTAGTGACAGGTATGCCTGCCTGTGTGTATTTTAATTCAGGTTCACGACCTAATCGTCCGATAATCATAGCTTTGTTTAACATAATTTTCTGCTCCGATATAATTTACAAAAAAGTATACTTGAAATAAAAAAAATTACAATAAAAAAGAGAAAAAGTAAATTTTGTCCATTAAAAAAGCATATTACAAAAATGGCTTTTCTTTGACGGAAAGGGAATTATTATGTATACTCAAAAGGTGAAATGAAAATAAGGAGTTTTTATGTATATATATAATACAATGACCAGAAAAAAAGAAAAATTTGTGCCGCAGGAAGCCGGAAAAGTTGGCATGTATGCCTGCGGGATTACTGCCTATGATTTTTGTCATATAGGTCATGCTCGTTCTGCTGTTGTTTTTGATGTTATTGCCCGCTATTTGGAATATAAAGGCAATCAGGTAACTTTTGTGCGCAATTTTACTGATGTTGATGATAAAATTATCAATCGTGCCAATCAGGAACATGTCAGCTCAAAAGATATTTCAGAACGGTATATTGAAGCGTTTCATGAAGATATGGATAGGCTCAATGTCCGCCGTGCCAATATTGAGCCCAAGGCAACAGAATATATTGGCGAAATGATTGAGCTTTGTGAAAAGCTCATTGCTAAAGGCTTTGCGTATGCAACACCTTCCGGAGACGTGTATTTTCGTGTTCGCTCCTTTAAAGAGTACGGCAAGCTTTCCGGACGTGATATTGACGATATGCGTGCAGGTGCCCGTATTCAGCCCGGAGAAGAAAAAGAAGATCCGCTTGATTTTGCGTTATGGAAAAGTGCAAAACCGGGTGAGCCTTTTTGGGAATGTCCCTGGGGCAAAGGCCGTCCGGGCTGGCATATTGAATGTTCTGCCATGAGTGAAAAGAATTTGAAACTGCCGCTTGATATTCACGGGGGCGGTCAGGATTTGATTTTCCCTCACCATGAAAATGAAATTGCGCAGAGTGAAGCTGCTCTTGGCTGTGAATTTGCAAAATTCTGGGTGCATAATGGTTTTGTGCAGATTGATTCTGAAAAAATGTCCAAATCTCTGGGCAATTTCAAGACTATCCGTGATATTTTAGAATCCAGACACCCTGAAGCTCTTCGTTTCTTCCTTTTGGGCAAACATTACCGCAGTCCTATTGATTTTAGTTTTGTGACCACGGACGATGCTGAAAAGGGGCTTGTGCGCGTGTATGAATGTCTGGCAGAAGTCCATGCCGCTCTGCAAAAAGATTTTAATAAAAAAATGGCAATGCCGGAAGAAATTACCAAAGAATTTGAGGAGCTGAAACAAGCTTTCATTGAAGCCATGGACGATGACTTCAATACTGCCGGTGCTTTGGGACATGTTTTTGGTACAGTGCGCCTTGTAAACAGAGTGCTTGAAGATAAGGCTCTGCGCGGAAAAGACGGTACAAAAGTATTTTTGGATGCGGTGCTTGAAGAAGTAAAAGTCTGGTCACAGGTTTTAGGCGTTTTTGGCTTGGAGCCTGCAAGTATTTTGCTTGCGCTGCGGGATTTGAATGCAAAGCGTTTGAATATTGATGTGAAAGAAGTTGAAGCTCTTCTTGCGCAACGGCTGGAAGCAAAGAAAAATAAAGACTTTACAACAGCTGACAGTATTCGTGAAAAACTCTCTGCAATGCACGTTGAAGTTCGCGATACGCAAAACGGACAGGTATGGGCGATTAACAATATAGCCTGACTGTCTGAACACTATGAAAATAGTGAGAAAATATGATAAAGAAAATTTGTATGATATGCATATTCGCATGTATTGCGATTGTCGGTTCTTTTCATGTTTCCAATTCTGTTTCAAGGGCAGAACTTTTCAAAGAATTCAGTGTAAAAGATGAAAAGGAACTTGCGAAAGAGTTTGAAATCCTTGTCAAAGCGCGCTTGCCCATTATTGAAGATCCGGAAATAAAACTCTATGTGCAGTCTGTTGTGGCGAGAATTTTAAACATTGTTCCGCCGCAGCCCTTTAATTTTGAAACCAATGTTATTTACAGCCCTGTTCTTAATGCCTTTGCAACGCCCGGAGGCTATGTCTGCGTTTTTTCCGGACTGCTGATCAATATTGATGATGAAGATTCCCTTGCCGGTATTTTGTCTCACGAAATTGCCCACGTTACCCAAAGGCATATTGCTTCCCGTATTGACAGAAGCAAGTTTTTGAGCATTGGCACACTGGCGGCTTTGGTGGGGGCTATTTTTGCAGGCGGAGGCGAGGCTTCCGGGGCACTTCTTGCCGGTTCCATGGCAACATCACAGGCAGCACTATTGAGTTATGGGCGTGAAGATGAAAGTGATGCTGATAAATTTGGTTTGCAGTATATGTTAAAGGCAGGCTATAGTCCGCAGGGTATGGCAAAAGCCTTTCAGGTTCTGCAAAGCAAAAGCTTAGGCTCACATGCTGATTTTCCAACCTATTTGTCCACTCACCCTAATATTAATGCCCGTATTGCGACGGTTAATTCTTTTGTCCGCGGATTAAAACCTTCACAAAAAGATATCAAAACAGATAATTCCCGTTTTATTCGGGCAAAAGCTCTGGCAGTTGCCTATTATGCAGACATGCGTTTTGCAGACAAGTATTTTTCTCCTAAAAAAACTTCCTATGATTATATGGGCTTAGGTATTATTGCCCGCAAGCGTAATCAAATAAAATCTGCGGAAGAATATTTGCAGAAGGCTGTGCAGCTGGCTCCTGCGGATTCTTTGATGAACAGGGAATTAGGGCGTTTTTATTTTGATGTGGGTGAATTTTCGGCAGCTAAAATATATTTGGAAAAAGCGCTCAGTCTTAATCCAAAAGACTATATGGCAATCTTTTTTCATGCGCGTTTGCTGGACAGTGAAAATCATGTTTTGGAAGCAGAACAGGAATATAAAAAAGTTTTGAACTATGCACCTGAAGACGGAGAAGTACTGAATTTTTACGGGCGTGTTTTAGGGCGTCAGGGAAAAGAATTTGAAGGCTATTTACAATTGGCGCTGGCTGAAATTTATAAAAATAATGAAGCAAGAGCAAATTCCTGGCTGAAAAGAGCGGGGAGCCTTGCAGCTTCTTCCGGGCAAAAAGAACAGCTCAAAAAAGTCCAGTCCATTATGGCAGAACGGAAAAAATATTGGAAATAAAGGAAATATTATGGAAATTCGCGGAACGACCATATTAGCAGTAAAAAAAGATAATAAAGTTGTCATAGCCGGTGACGGACAGGTTACTATGGGACAAAGCATGGTAATGAAACACACTGCCAAAAAAGTCCGTCGTTTGTATAAAGGCAAGGTTATTGGCGGTTTTGCGGGGGCAACAGCTGATGCCTTTACGCTTTTTGAACGCTTTGAAGCAAAACTTGAGGAAAGCGGCGGCAATCTTACCCGCGCAGCTGTGGAACTGGCAAAGGACTGGCGAAGTGACAAGTATTTACGCAAATTGGAAGCCATGCTTTTAGTGGCTGATTATGAACATATTTTGATTTTGACAGGTACCGGCGATGTGATTGAGCCTGATTTTGGCGTGGCTGCTATCGGTTCTGGCGGAAGTTTTGCTCTTTCTGCTGCAAAGGCTCTCTTGAAGCACAGTGACCTTGATGCAGAAGAAATTGCAAAGGAAGCTATGGAAATTGCAGGGGATATTTGTGTCTTTACCAACCATAATTTAACCATGGAAATTTTGACAAAAGAATAAGACTTGGTGTTATGGAAAAGAAAATTGTTTATATCCATAATAATGTCTGCAAAGAGACAGATTGTAAATTAGGTGAAGAAATACCCTTAAAGACACTTTTTGAAGATCATTCTCAAACTGTTTACTGGGCACAGTATGAAACTGCGGCCGAAGAAGAATGGCAAAAATTGGTGGACAATCTGCCTCTTACTGACGCTGAAAAACTTTTCTTTAATGATAAAAAAGCCTTTCCGCGGGTAGAAGTTGTTGCTTCAACAGGCATGTATCTGCGCATACCAAGTTCCAATCATTGGGAAGAAGCAACGCATTTTATTCATTTTCTTTTGCTCGGAAATGTTGTTGTCAGTGTGACAAAATGTGAAAGCAAGACTTTGGATAAAGCGGCGCTGCAATTATCACTCGGCGAAAAACTGGAGGGAAGGGAAGGTATATTCTTTTTGCTCTATCTGCTTGAAAATGTAGAATAACATCTTATCAATAATTATCTTGAAGCACGCAGCATTATCAGCAGTTTTATTTCGTCTCTGGAAAATATCCCTCAAATAAAAGACAATGACAATGTTGTGAGAATAAAAGGAAGATTGGCGAATATTACGGGGCAGTGCGAAGAATTTTTATTTGCCTGCGCGCTGCTTCGCAATATTTTGGTGGTGCCTGTGTATCCTGCGGCTACAAAGAAAATGCTCAATGATATTGTGGATACTTTGACCCACCTTGAATACAGCATGCGTAAACTGGATAAATGTCTGGAAGATCAGCTGCATCGCATAGATTCGCATTTGCGGGCACTGTCTGACAAGCGTTTGCGGATACTCACTGTTTTGTCTTCCATTTTTTTACCTTTGACATTTATTTCCAGTTTATATGGAATGAATTTTGAGCATATGCCAGAATATCATTATGATTATGCCTATCCGCTCTGTTTAGGCATTATGTTCTGCATTGCTCTTGGCATGGTGATTTATTATGCAATAAAAGGTTGGTTTCGCTGAAAAAAATTTACTTGTTGGATTTTTTGAAGCAAAGCTGACCACAGGATAGAGGTATTGACTAACAACCTCAAGAGGAGATGTGTATGATTTCAAAGTTATTAATTGATGAGTTTGAAGCGCTTTTAGGCAAAGAGAATGTTTTATCAGATGAAATTGACAGACATGCGTATTCTTTTGACGCCGCAGTGCTTGAGTCTCGTGTTCCTTCCCTTGTTTTGCTGCCGACACAAACAGAACAGCTTGGAACTATTGTAAAAAAATGTTATGATGAGGGGCTGCATATTACAGTTCGCGGCTCCGGTTCCAACCTTTCCGGCGGAACCATTCCTGATTCAAAAGACACTGTTGTTATTGCCACAGGTAAATTGAATAAAATTATAGAAATCAATACGCACGACTTATATGCTGTTGTTGAACCGGGGGTTGTTACTGAAAATCTGGCTAAAGAAGTTGTTGCCAAAGGACTTTTCTATCCGCCAGACCCCGGCTCACAAAGTATTTCAACCATTGGCGGCAATATTGCTGAAAATGCAGGCGGACTTCGCGGTTTGAAATACGGTGTAACCAAAGATTATGTTATGGGGCTGGAATTTTATGACTATGAAGGTCAGCTCGTAAAAACAGGCTCCCGTACCGTCAAATGCGTAACCGGTTATAACCTTGCGGGCATGATGATTGGCTCTGAGGGAACACTCGGTTTAATCAGCAAAGCTATTTTGAAGCTTGTTCCGCCTCCAAAGGCATCTAAGGCTATGATGGCTATTTTTGATGACGTGCAAAAAGCATCAGAAGCTGTTGCCGGTATTATTGCCGCCCACGTTGTACCTTGTACCTTGGAATTTTTGGACCATGCAACTATTAACTATGTGGAAGAAGACACCCATATTGGTTTGCCAAAAGATGCTGACGCGCTCTTATTGATTGAAGTGGACGGTCACCCGGGACAGGTCGCCGATGAAGCTGAAATTGTGGAAAAAGTTTTGAAAGAATGCGGCGCAACCGATATCCACGTTGCGAAAAACGAAGAAGAAAAGGCTAAAATCTGGGCAGGCAGAAGAAACGCACTTCCTGCACTTGCCCGTTTGCGTCCGACTACAGTTCTTGAAGACGCAACTGTTCCTCGCTCCCAAATCCCTGCAATGGTAAAAGCGCTCAATGACATTGCCAAGAAATACAATGTACAAATGGGAACATTCGGACATGCCGGTGACGGTAATCTGCACCCGACTATTTTGTGTGACAGACGTGACCATGAAGAATTTGTCCGCGTTGAAGCTGCTGTTGACGAAATCTTTAATGTTGCTTTGGACCTGCACGGTACGCTTTCCGGCGAACACGGCATCGGTACTGCAAAAGCAAAATGGCTCGAAAAAGAAACTTCACGCGGAACAATTATGTTCTCACGCAGAATGCGCAAAGCTATTGATCCTAAGGGACTTTTCAACTCACAAAAATTAGTAGGTATTTAATATGAATGATATGGAACAGTTAAGACAATCCCTTGTCAAAATTGACGACCTCTTGGCTTCCTGTATGCGCTGCGGCAACTGTCAGGCTGTTTGTCCTGTTTTTACGCAAACCCGCAGAGAAGCTGATGTTGCAAGGGGAAAAATTGTTCTTTTACAAAATTTGGCGTATGAACTCATCAAAGATCCAAAGGCTGTAGAAGAACGGTTGACTCGTTGTCTTTTATGTGGTGCTTGCGAACACAATTGTTCTACCGGTGTAAAAACATTGGATATTTTTATTGAAGGCAGAATTGCTTTAACCCAGTACTTGAAGCTTTCTCCTTTGAAAAAACTTATTTTCCAATCTTTGCTGACCCATCCGAAATTGTTTTCAAAAGCCATTCACACAGGCTCACTTTTTCAGGGACTCATTTTACGCAGACAGCAAAATGCCCAAAAAACAGCAACAGCACCTTTGCTCAAGCCATTTTTAGGGGCAAGACATATGCCTACTTTGCCAAAAGAGCAGCTGCATGAAAAGTATGGCGTGCTGACAGGTGATAAGTCTAAGAAAATGAATGTTATTTTTTATCCCGGCTGTATGACTGACAAGGTGTATACACAAATCGGGGACGCAGTGATTAAATTGTTAAATCATTATGGCGTTGGCGTGATTATGCCTGATGATTTTTCCTGCTGCGGACTTCCTGCTTTAGCGTCCGGCGATAAAGTGGGCTATGATACGTTGGTAAAAAATAATATCAGTGTTTTTGAACGGTTAGGACTTGGTGATGATGTGCAGTACATTGTCAGCGCCTGTCCTTCCTGTACGGAAACTCTGCATAAATGGTGGGTGCGCCTGTCAGAAAATTATAGCGAAAAAGATCGTGAAATACTCAAAAAAATCAGCGTAAAAGCTATTGATATTCATGCTTTTCTCTATAATGTGCTGAAAGTGGATACCAAGGATTTAGTCGCTAAAGAAAATGCCAAAAAGATAACCTATCATGAATCCTGCCACTTGAAAAAATCATTGGGTATTTCAAAAGAAGTCCGTGAACTCTTGAAATTGAATGATAACTACACCTTGGTGGAAATGGCAGAAGCTGATAAGTGCTGTGGCTGCGGCGGCAGTTTTACCTTGACCCAGCCGGAACTTTCTTTGCAGATTGGTACACGCAAAGGCTTAAACATCATGAAGAGCGGAGCAGAAGAAGTTGTGGCTGCCTGTCCTGCCTGCATGATGCAGATTGCTGATATTCTGGGCAGAAATAACTCAAATATCAAAGTAAAGCACAGCCTTGAAATCATTGCAGAAAACTTGAAATAGGACAATAAAATGAGAGCAAAAATGTGGGATAAAGCAGGAACGCAGGCAGTGTGCCGGCTTTGCTCACATTTTTGCCGTTTGTCAGAGGAAAATCCCGTTGGAAAATGCCATGTGCGGTATTTTAAAAACGGGGAAGTATACAGCCTTGTGGATACGCATCTGGCGGCTGTCAATATTGACCCTGTTGAAAAGAAACCGTTTTATCATTTTAAACCACGGGCAAAAGCGCTTTCATTCGGCACTGTGGGGTGCAATTTTTCTTGTGCCTGGTGTCAAAATCATTCACTGGTGACAGCGGCGCATACTGACAGGCTGCTTGTTTCTGATTTTGAAAAATTAAAGTCTCTTTTCGGACACATCTATAATCCTGAGGAGCTTATTCAAATTGCCTGTCAAAAGAAAATTGAGACGCTTGCCTATACCTATAATGAGCCGACAATTTTTATGGAACAGGCACTCAGGCTTGCGGAACTTGCCCTGCAGCATGAGAAAGCTAATCTTTTTGTTTCAAACGGTTATTTTTCAAAGCAGACGTTTTCAATATTAAAAGACTATATTCATGCGTTTAATATTGATATAAAAGCCTTTTCAGAAAAGACCTATGCTGACTGCTGCAAGGCGTCGCTTCGTCCCGTGCTTGATTCCTGTGTGCGCGTGAAAGAAGCAGGTTTACATTTGGAAGTGACAACGCTTGTCATTCCTGATTTGAATGACAGTACAGAAGAATTAACACAATTAGCTCGTTTTATTGCTGAAAAATTGGGCAAGGAAACAGTCTGGCATATCAGTGCCTTTCACCCTGATTATGAAATGCGAAATAAGCATGCAACGCCAATAGAAACTCTGGAAAAAGCCTTTGCAATCGGCAAAGAAGCAGGACTTGACTATATTTATTATGGTAATGTGGGCAAAGAAAATGATACGCTTTGTCCCAACTGCCGGACTGTGCTGGTCAAAAGAAACGGATATTTTGTTGAGGTAATTGAAGGATTTTCCGGAAAATGCCCTCATTGTGATTACGAGATAAAGGGAATATGGAAATGAGTAAGAACAAGGAAAAAGATACGCTTGCCAATCCTTTTGCGAAACTTTCAAAAATGGACTTTCCGGACAGGGACGCAAAAAAGAAAGAAAAAAATACTCGTTCAGAACCGAAGAAACAAAAAAGTACTGATATTCCTTTTGATGACGATGCTCATTTGTTTTTGGCAAGTATTGGGGAAGTCAATAAACTTTCCTTCAATAAAAAAGTGCATGCTGATTTTTCTGACACAGACTGCACTATGGCAGAACTTTTGGAAAAATCAACACAGAAGAATGAAAAGTCTGTGAAAAAACAGGAAAAAAACGAAAAGACTGAAAAAAACAGGCAAACTCCTAAAAAAATTATTGTTGAAGCAAAACAGGAACAAACAGAAAACGACGAAGAATTAAACGATTTTTACAAAGCCATGCAGGATGTCAAAGCGCTTGAGGGTAAAGGGCGTGAAATTATTCCCTGCATAAAAGATACGGCGCTGACACCTCCGCCTGTGACAAATCCTTTGCAGGATTTTATGGACGGGAAATTGGAATTTGCTTTGAATGCCACAGAAGATTATGTGGAAGGGCATATTTTAGGCATAGATTTAATGACAGTGGGAAAACTGCAAAGCCGTCAGTACAGTCCGGAAGCACATATTGATTTACACGGGTTAAATGCCGAGCAGGCTTATCATAATTTGATTGCCTTTTTCAGAAATTCCTATCAGCGCGGGCTTCGCACTGTTTTGGTGGTAACGGGAAAAGGGAAAAATTCCATAAACGGTATGCCTATTCTGCGCAATAAGGTACAGGAATGGTTTACAAAAGACCCTTTCAGACGGGTTATTATTGCCTTTTGCACGGCAAAGCAGGAAGACGGCGGAACAGGCGCCCTTTATGTACTCATTCGCAAGCAAAAAAAGAATTATGGAAAGGTATATTGGGATTTAACGCCCACAGACAGTGATTTCTTTTTATAGAATAACAGGCATTTTCCGGGGTTAGTAAAGTGTGAAAAAATTTTTATGGTTAACCCTTGCTGATTGTGATAAAACTTGTTATAAGTTTGGAGAAAAAAATATTAAGAGGGAAGGTTTTTTATGCAAGCTCCTGAAAAAAATTTAGCTTTTGATCTAGTCCGTGTAACTGAATCCGCAGCTTTATCCGCAGCACGCTGGCTTGGCCTCGGCAATAAAGAAGGCGGTGACGGTGCAGCTGTTGATGCTATGCGTCTTTCCTTTAATTCACTTGATATTAATGGAACTGTTATTATTGGTGAGGGAGAAAAAGATAATGCCCCCATGCTCTATAATGGCGAAAAAATTGGTACAGGCGAAGGTCCATGTTTAGACATCGCCGTTGACCCGGTTGAAGGCACAAATTTGCTGGCACTTGGCCGCCCCAATTCTATTTCTGTTATTGGTGCCTGTGCTGCCGGTGCAATGTATAATCCGGGTCCAAGCTTTTATATGCAAAAAATTGCTGTTGGTCCTGAAGCCCGCAATGTTATCGATATTGATGCACCTGTAAAAGATAACCTCATAAATATTGCAAAAGCACGCGGCAAAGATGTGCATGACCTTGTTGTTTTTGTGCTTGATAAACCTCGTCATCAACGTCTTATTCAGGAAATTCGCGCAACAGGCGCCCGCATTCAGCTCCATACGGA
>CAOMFZ010000061.1 GCA_948482415.1 uncultured Mailhella sp. | reverse complement strand
ACCTTTTGAGTACACACGATTTCCAATCGTGCTCCTTAGGCCAGCTCGGACACCTATCCACTACAGGAACAATTTATTTATCCAATCTTTATTCCTTTGTCAAGAAAAAAACTTTCTTTATTTAGCATATGATATAAACAAATTATTTTATTCTTTCCATTATCTAGAGCATTTCCGTTAAATCTTGAGAATTTTGTTTTTATAATTTTTATATTAAAAAGTTTTGAGAGAGGGTACAGGGAGAGAACTTTTACAAAAGTTCTTTCCCTGTATGGTTGCAAACATTTCCGGAACTGCTCTAATACTGCCAAGAAAATTTTAACAAATATACGAACAGCACTTTAAAGAAAACACCTCATAAAAACGCTTATTCCAAAACCTGAACAATTTCGCCGCAATGGGTGCACTCATATCCGCCCAGCCGCATAACTTTTTCCTGAAATTCTGCGCTCTTAAGAACGTCAATAAAGGCTTTGACATGAGGCAAGGCAAGATTATGTTCTTCAATGGCGAAATCATATTCTTCATGCCCCACAGGAACAAAATCCAAATCCATAGCCCGCGCAGCTGATTCAATGCCCATGCCGCAGTCCACTGCCCCGCTTTGCACGAGCGCTGCCACAGCCATGTGCGTTGCTATTTCTTTATCATAGCCGTTGACTTGTGTACCTGCAATGCCATTTTTTTTGAGCAGATAATCAAAAAGCACGCGCGTGCCTGCCCCCACCTGTCTGTTGACATAACGGCATTTTGTCACATCGCCGATTTCCCTAATATGCTTTGGATTTCCCTTTGGCACAATAAAGCCCTGCACGCGCTTTACGCCCTTTATAAGCGCCATGTGTTTACCTGAATTTCCAAACAGCTTTCTAATAATGGCAATGTTATATGTGCCTGTTTCTTCATCAAGCAAATGGATAGGAGCAATATGTGCTTCCCCGCGTTTCAGCGCCATGAGCCCAGCCATACTTCCCACATGACTGCTGGAAAGATGCATCTTGCTGAATTTATTAGGAATCATATCTGCAAGCACATCAAGAATTAAATCATGACTTCCGATTGAAACAACGGTATTTTCAATTTCACTCACAGAACGGCACAGCTCAACGCGCACTTTTTCTCCTGCTTCAATCCCTTCCTGATTTTGTTCAATCACGCAAAAACCGTCAGCACGCACAAGACTCATGGCTGCACCTGCTCCGCGGGCAAGCGGTGTTGCAATAATCTTATCTTCAACCTTGCCCACCTTGACCCGTACATATTCTTTATGCTTAAGGCTGGAAACCAAGCGTTTGGAAAGATACGCCTCAACCGTTTCGTTATTGCTGTCAAGGGAGTTTTGCAGATAATTGATAAGAGGACGGACAAAATTTTGATAACAAATATAGGCAGATACAGGATATCCGGGCAAACCCGCCACAGGCGTATTATCCACCATGGCTAAAATCACGGGCTTTCCGGGTTTTATTGCCACGCCATGCACAAAAACCTCGCCCAGTTCACGAAGGACATGTACGGTAAAATCTTCTGTGCCGGCACTGGAACCGGCATTGACAATAACCATATCATACTTTGCACAGGCTTCTTTTACTTTATCCCGAATAAGGGCATAATCATCTTTCAAAATGCCCAGCCTGTGAGCCTTTGCTCCCTGTTCCGTCACCAAGCCCTCAAACATACGGGAATTGGATTCAATAATAGAGCCATCCTCAATATTTTGATCCGGTTCGATAATTTCTGTTCCTGTTGCAAAAATTGCCACATTGATTTGCTGATAAACTTCAATTTCAGTAATACCAGCGGAAAGCAGAACGCCTATATCAATAGGACGGATTTTGTGATTGCTGGTCAAAATAAGTTCATGGGCGACAATATCTTCTCCCACGGGACGGATATGCTGCCAGCTCATGGCAGGCTCTGTTATTTGAATTTCGCCGTCGCTGGTTTCAATCAAATTTTCTGCCATAATCACAGCGTCATACGGCTCATGAATGGGATCGCCCGTATCCACAATCACATACTCATCTTTATGCAGAACAAGGGGTTTTATATCGCTTGCGTCAGTTGTTTTGCCTGCAATAACCGCAATACCGTCCATTGCCGCAGAGTTATAAAGCGGAGAATTATATTTGGCATAAACGGCAGAAACCGTGATCCGTCCCAAACTTTGGATAACAGGTATCGTTTCTGTTTTGACTGCAATACGTTCTTTTATCACAGACAAATAACGCGCAAGAACTTCTTCCACCGGAATAACATTTAAATATAAATTTCTCTTTGCCATACTGCACCCAATTTTTATAAAACCTAAATTAAATGAACAAGTACCTGCTCATCTTTTTTTACGCCTTCGCTGTTCATATCCACTAAAATATAGCCCTGCGCCTTTGCCAAGGTCGAAATAACCCCGGACTTACCAAAAATCGGCGCAGCAACATATTGATTTTCCTGCCAACTAAGTTCCACAAGCTGACAAGTCAGGCGTCCGTCAGCACTGGGAAAATTACAAGCCATTTTTGCCACAACCTGCGGGGACTCAGGCACATTCCATAATTTTTTATAGACAGCAGCCGCCAAAAGCTCAAATAAAAGCATGGCTGCCACAGGGTGCCCCGGCAAACCCAATAAAAGGCACTGCGTCTCTTCATTATACGCCGTAATTGTTGGTTTTCCCGGTTTGACGGCAATACCATGGGTCAAGATACCGCTTGTGGAAATTTCCCCAAGTAAATTCGCCGTAAAATCCTTTTCCCCTTGAGAACTTCCGCCTGAAACACAAATAATATCAACATCTTTGACAACTTTTTGCAAAACATCATAAATGGAGCTTTTCTCATCTTTGACATGATGACAGCACTGCACATCAAAACCAAACTTCACAGCCTGTGCATATAAACCATAAGTATTAATATCGTAAATCTTACCCGGCGCAAGACTCTGCCCTGCCTGAATAATTTCATCGCCTAAGGAAACAATTGCAACCCTTGGTTTTGCGTATACAAGGACTTCCCCAAATCCCAGTGAAGCAAGTACCCCAATTTCATGGGGACGCAGCAAAGTGCCGGCTTTCAAAACAAGACTTTTCTCGCAAATATCTTCGCCAATTTCTACAACATATTGATTATGCTTTACATTTTGATAACAAGCAATTTCATCTTCACTGAATTTTTCCGTGTACTCAAGCATAACCATGGCGTCTGCACCATTTGGAAGCATGCCCCCGGTGGGCACATACACACATTCGCCGCGATTGATGTTAAAGCAATTTTCCTCACCCATTTCAACTTTGCCCAGCACTTTCAAAAAGCAGGGAATGCTCTCGCCAATTCCCACTGTATCAAGGGAATTAATCGCATAACCGTCCACAATGGAACGCCGAAAATGAGGAACCGCAAAAGGTGCATACACATCTTCTGCTAAAATATATTGATATGCTGATTTTAATGCAATTTTTTCTTTTTTTAATGGATTTTTTGCCATATACGCATAAATTTTATTCTGCGCCTGCTCCAGCGTATCAACAGTTAATAATTGCATGTAAACCTCTTACAGTACCGATTGTAACTGCATATAATATTTTACTTTTTCATTTGAACTTTGTTTTAATCCTGCTAAATCACAGGAAAGGATATGCCTTCCCTGATCAAAAAAATGGTATTCGTCAACCATATCGGCAATACTTGCCACCTGATGACTGATAAGCACAAAGGTTGCGCCGTATTCCGCATGAAAACGCCTAATCATATTTTTTGCAATATTCATGCTTTCAATATCTAAATTTGATAAACTTTCGTCAATAATAATAAATTTGGGCTTGGCAATAACTGTGCGGATTAAAGAGACTTTTTGCTGCTGTCCGCTGGACAGCTGCCGCGCGTAATCAAACTTTTTTGCCAATATCCCAAATTCATTTAAATATGTATCCGCGTCCTGTTCGCAAATTTCCTGTTTACGAACTTTCAAGGGATAAACAATATTTTCCCAAACAGTATCATGAAGCATATAGGGCTTTTGAGAAGCTAAAATAATATCATGCGTTTCCAAGCCCTCAAAATCAATTTCACCTTGCTGATAGGGCAAAATGCCCATGATAATTTTTGCTATGGTTGATTTTCCGCATCCATTGGAACCAATAAGGGCATGAATTTTATGTTTTGCAAAGGCAACACTGTCAATATTCAGCGTAAAATCACCCAATTTTGCCTGTAAATTAGAAATTTTCATTGAACGTCTCTTCTTTTCTAAAATATTCTACAAGCAGCTGCAATATAAAAGAAATTAAAAGCAAAATAACGCCGAGGAAAATTCCTTCCGTAAAAATCCCCTGACTTTTTAATAAAGAAATAGACGTTGTCATTGTTCTGGTCGCGCCCTTGATATTTCCACCAACCAGCATAACAGAGCCGACTTCACTGATAGAACGTCCAAAACCCGTAATCACGGCAAAATACATTTCAGAGCGAAGCTCACGGATTACAAGCCAGAAAGTTTGTTTTTCATTTGCGCCCATGCTTTTGGCAAAGGCACGCATTTGCGGAGCCTGCTTCTGGGCAACGGTATGCACCATGCCTGTGATAATAGGCGTAATAATAAGAACTTGTGCAATAATCATCCCGGGTATGGTAAAAAGCAGCCCAAACGCGCCAAGGGGACCGCGCCGCATGACCAGCATATAAACCACAAGCCCAATGACAACGGGGGGAACCCCCATAAGGGTTTTATTCACCCGAAGCACTGCATTTTTAAAAGGGAAATGGTATTTTTCAAGTAAGAGCCCAAACGTAATGCCGAAGCATGTTGCAATAAAAGTCGATACAAAACCCATGAGTAAAGTAACATATATCGCATGAAAAGCCCCGACACCGCTCAAAAGCTCAAAAAATTCAAATACCATTTCCATTTTATAAAACCGGCTTATTTCTTCTTAGCGTTTGGAACAAACAAGCCTTGTCCGTACTTATCAACGCCAAAGTCAGCAATAACTTTTTGGATTTTATCAGAAGTAATCCATTCAATGAAAGCATTGGCTGCTTTATTGTTTACATGAGGATACTTTGCCGGATTTACAGCAATAACGCCGTATTGGTTCAAAAGGTCAGGAGCCTTTTCGCAAATGATGTCGAGATCCAATTTTACAGTTGCATCATTTTTCATTTTTAAGAAAGTACCGCGGTCAGAAAGAATGCCTGCGCGCAGTTCATCAGCCATGGAAAGGCTTGCGCCCATGCCGGAACCGGATTCTTTGTAGTTTGGATTTTCAGCAGGATTGATGTTTATAGATTTCCAGATACCTTTTTCTTTTTTATCAGTACCGGAATCATCGCCGCGGCATACCCAGTTGAGTTTCTTGTCAAAAACTTGCTTCAAGGTTGCTTTTACATCTTGAGAATATGGGAGGTAATCTTTTGGACCAACAACAATGAAGTCATTATACATAACTTCAAAACGTTCTACGCCAAAGCCGTCAGCAACAAATTTTTCTTCGCTTTTTTTAGCGTGAACAAGAAGAATATCAACATCACCATTTTCACCGTGTTTAATAGCTGCGCCGGTGCCAACAGAAACGTATTCCAAGTCATAACCTGTGTCAGCTTTGAAAAGAGGAGTCAAATAATCGAGAAGACCGGTATCAGCTGTACTTGTGGTGGTTGCCATTTTGAGGACAGTATTTTCTGCTGCCATAGCCGGCATTGCGCATAATACTGCCATTGCAAGGGACAATAAAAGTTTTTTCATAAAACCTACTCCTAAAACATATTATAATATAGTCATCTCATCACCCACTGCTATTTCTCCGCCCTGAATGATTTTTGCAAAAACACCCTCACGAGGCATAATGCATTCACCCATTTTTTGGAAAATTTCACAGCCGTGATGACATTCCTTTCCGATTTGCGTCATTTCCAAAATAACATCATTGCACTTAAAACGCGTTCCCACAGGCAATGATTTGAAATCAATACCGGAAACAACGATATTTTCACCAAAAGCACCGTCTTTTACTTCGGCTCCTTTTGCGCGAAACGCTTCAATTTTTTCATGGGACAAAAGACTGACCTGTCTGTGCCACTTTCCTGCGTGGGCATCATTTTCAATGCCGTAATCTTCAATAAGCTTTATTTTGCCCACATTGTGCTTTTGTATGCCGCGAATTTCACTGATATTTGTTGAAATAACTTTTCCCATATTGTTTTCCTGTATTTTTGTTTCTATTACTATAATTTTTTATTATTTTCTAGCACAATTATTTGCTTCTTCCAGCAAGATTTCCAAACCGTGATTCAGTTCAGAAATAATATATTCCAAACACTCACGCACAGCCTTTGGTGAGCCCGGCATATTGATAATCAGTGTTTTTTTGCGAATGCCTGCCACAGCTCGTGACAGCATGGCTCTTTTCGTAAACTGCATGCTGTATGCCCGCATGGCTTCCGGAATACCGGGCACCACTTTTTCAAGAACAGCAAGTGTTGCTTCCGGCATCACATCACGAGGAGCAAAACCTGTTCCGCCTGTGGTCAGAATTAAATCCGCCTCACCCTTATCGGCAATTTCCTGCATGGCGTTTGCAAGCTTTTCTTTATCATCAGGCAAAAGCAATTTTTTCACCACAGTATAGTTTTCATTTTGCACAATTTCTTCAATCACAGGAGCACTTTTATCTTCGCGCTCCCCTTTATATCCGCTGTCACTTGCCGTGATTATTGCAACTCGTTTCATTTAGCCTCCAATAGACGCCATTTTCGCTTGTTCTTCAAAGGCAATATTTTTTTGTAAGAAGCTGTGTTCTAAGGGCTTTTTCATCACAGCCTGCATAATGGCAGCTTCAAGCATGCTGTCACTTGCGCCCTGACGTATCAATTTCCGTAAGTCTACACCAATTTCATATTGCAAACAAATTTTTAAATATCCTGTACATGTTAAGCGAATGCGATTACATTCATGGCAGAATTTATGGGAAATAGCACTGATAAAACCAATCTTGCCCTGAAAGCCCTGCAGCGAAAAATAATGGCTGGGGCCATTCCCCAACTTTTCCGTACATGGTGTTAATGCACCGTATTTTTCTTCAATCAAGGCTTTAATCGTATCTTCCTGCATAAATTTAAAATTCTTGCCCTCGCCAATGGGCATAATTTCAATAAAGCGCACATGCAAAGGATTGTCTTTTGCCAGCCCCACCAAATCAAGAAGTTTTTGATTTTCACCGTCAAAAGGCACACAATTAATTTTCAGTTTCAAGTTTGAATACTGCAAAGCTTTGTACAGGCTTGCTTTGACTTTTTCCACATCCCCAACGCGGGTTATGCGTTTAAATTCTTCTGTATCAAGGCTGTCCAGACTGATATTAATTCCGTCTATACCAATTTGCACAAGTTCATCCAAATAATCGCCAAGTAAAATACCGTTTGTCGTGAGCGTAACTTGTTCAATTCCATCAATATTTTTAATAGTTTTCATCAAATTAATTGCATCTTTGCGAACAAGAGCCTCACCGCCCGTAATTTTTACCTTTTTCATGCCCAATTTCGCAAAAATCCTGCACAAGCGCACAAATTCTTCATAACGCAGCACATCATCATGCCTGCACAGCTCAATTCCGTTTTCAGGCATGCAGTAAAGACAGCGCAAATTACATCTGTCTGTTATGGATATTCGGATATAATCAATAGTTCTGCCGTGACTATCCTGCATTATTTTGCCTCATCAAAGTAAAAATCTGCACTTTTACCGCCGTGTTTTTCCACCAGATGTATGTCAGAAATAACCATTCTTTTATCCACGGCTTTGCACATATCATATATAGTTAATAAGGCTATACTCACGCCTGTCAAGGCTTCCATTTCAACGCCGGTTTTTCCCTCAATTTTGACAGTACAAATTGCTTTTATGCTCATTTTTTCCTGATTTATTTCAAAATCAATACTGCTCTTGGAAATCAAGAGAGGGTGACACATGGGAATAAGATGAGCGGTTTGCTTGACTGCCATAATGCCTGCAACTCTTGCAACACCAAGTACATCGCCTTTTTTGATATTTTTTGCCAAAATTGCTTCAATAATTTCTTTATTACAAAAAATCGTTCCTTCTGCTATGGCAATACGCGTGGTCACTTTTTTTTCAGTGACGTCCACCATAACAGCATTTCCACTTTCATCAAAATGATTAAAATCTGCCATAGTTACCTCTTCTCTATCCTGTGCAGTTTGCAAGATGGATTTTCCGGAATTGCAACTGTTTCAAATTCCTGTCTTTTTGCATCATAATAAAGGATTTTTCCAAATAAAGCATCATTAATTTGCAATAAAATTTTTATGGTTTCAAGTGCCTGCATGGAGCCAATAATTCCAGCCACAGCCCCTAAAACGGGAATTTTCTCTTTTTCTTTTCCACTAAAAAAATCCATACAATTAAGGCAGGGATATCCCCGTTTTATACAGGAAACAAAACCGTAAAAACCGTCAATTCCACCTTCAACCAAAGGGATATTTTGCGCAAGGCAGGCATCATGAACAATTTTTCTTGTGGCAAGGCTGTCCACACAATCCACAACAACATCATAGCCTTGAATTACTGCCTCAATGTTCTCTTCATTAATGTGTTTTACCTGCCCATGCACATGGATAGAACTGCTTAGCTGTGCAAGTCTCTTTTCAGCAATTTCTGCTTTATACAAATCAATATCATTTTCTGTAAAAAAGAATTGCCTGTTTAAATTAGAAAAAGACACAGTATCTGCGTCTATAATTTCTAAATGCCCGATTCCTGCCTCTGTTAGATATACAGCACAGGGAGTGCCCAGTCCTCCAGCCCCAATCAGCAGAACCCTTGACGATAAAAGTTTCTTTTGCCCTTCCTCGCCGATTTCCGGCAAAACCATTTGCCTTTGATAACGTGATAATTCAGCCATTTAGCCGCCTCCCACAGGAGGAAAGAGTGCCAGCACATCATTATCTTTTATTGCATCTTCAGGCTTTTTATGAAAACCATTGATCAGAAATGTGCTGACATCCTCCTTTGGAATGCCCAGATAATCATATACATCCTGTCCGCAGTGAAAATCCTCAGCAGGCAGAAAATATATTTTTTCCCGGTTTTCGCGAAGTGTGGCAAATAACCTGACTTCAATCATATATTCCTCATAAAAAAACCGGCTTGCCCATGATAGACAACTATAACAGACAAGCCAGGTTTTATTATATCAAAAAAATCATTGTATTAGTTCTTTTCAACTAATCCCAATCTGTCGAGCGTTTCCTTGAGAGGGAAAGCATCTTTCCAGCCGCGGACTTCATAGTATTGCGGCAGGGTAACCTGCAGTTGGCTTACCATACCCTTTGAAGGTCCGTCAGGAATTGGGTCTTGAAGAAGACGTTTCGGCAAACGGTCATCTTCCGGTTTCATACCTGCTGCTTTATTGAATAAACGTTCAATATTGTAGATACGTTCACCCACTTCAAGCAAGCCATTAACATCATAATTTGTGCCCGTGCCGGCATTGAGAAGGGCAGCATACTGAGGTGCACCAAGCGCAAAAGATGAGAAGAGACAAAGTCCCATGGAGTCAATAACAGCGGTCAAATCCTGGAAAATTTTGCACCATGTTGCTTTGCCTTCAGTGGTTGTACGGTCAAGTTGTTCAGGCAAGCCCAAAACTTCAGGAGAAATCATATAGCCGCGAACGTGACAGCCGCCGCGGTTGCTGGTTGCATAGGTAATACCAATGCCCTGAATACCGCGGGCATCATAAGCAGGCATTTCTTGTTTCTTTACGCTCATGGAAACTTCCGGCATGCCATAATGTTCGCAAAGACGATAGGAGCCGTCAGCCATAAGTTTAGCAAGAGGAGAACTTGCTTCACCCATGCGTTTTGTCCATTCTACAATAGCTTCCGCACTGCCCCATTTGAGTGGCACACCGCCGCAGTCTTCGTCTTTGATTGCGCCGCGTTGATACAATTCCATAGCGGCAGCAATGGTGCATGGAGTAGAAATAGCATCGAGACCATATTCATTGCAAAGGAAGTTTGCTTTATCAATGGCATTCAAATCATTGTTGCCGCAGTTGCCGCCATATGCCCAAAGTGGTTCATATTCAGGGCCGCCGGCAATTTTACCGTCAATATTAACAACTCGGCCGCAGCCAATTTGGCAGCGATGGCAATAATGGTTCTTTTCCAAATATTTATCTTTTAAGGTTTCACCAGAAATATCATCAGCCTTGGCATAATAGCTGCTTTGCCAGTTATTGGTTGGGAATGTTCCAATATTGTTAACAATATTAACAAGAACAGCAGTACCATACGTTGGCAGCCCCTGGCTTGTTACAGGATTTTCCTTGAGAATCTGGAGGCATTCCTTCATGGCTGCTTTCAATTTGTCAGCATCATGAGGTTCAACAGAATTTTTGGTTGCAGTCACGGTGATTGCTTTCAAATTCTTGGAGCCCATAACAGCGCCAACACCGCTTCTGCCTGCTGCACGGTCTTTATCGTTCATAATGGCAGCAAGAAGGGATAAATGTTCCCCGGCAGGGCCAATATTCAAAACAGAAGCTTTTGGATGTACTTCTTTGAATGCTTCGTCACAAGCTTCACTGAGCATACCCACATATTTGTCAGCTGGCAAAATTTCGATTTTATCATCTTCAATATTGATGTAAACCCAAGATTTTGCTTTACCTTCAACAATAATAGCATCCCAGCCGGCATATTTGAGTTTAGCGCCCCATACACCGCCGGAGTTGGA